>PXDE01000352.1 GCA_003566475.1 PVC group bacterium
AGAGCTGGATCGCCTCCTGGTAGCGGGCGATGGCCTCGGGGCGGTTGCCGTTTGCGGCCAGGGTCTCGCCCCGGGCGGCCAGGAACAGGGCCCGGCGCATGGCCTCGGTGTTGAGCCCCTCGCGGGCCCGCGCCCGGTCCTGGGCCACCGGATCCCGGGCCTCGATGACCCGCGCGGTCTCCGAGGGCGTGGCCTCGGCCGTGCCGGGGGAGGGGGTGGGGGTGGGGGTCCGGGCCGGGCGCTCGGCGGGCCGGGGCGTGCGCACCTTGCTGTCCCAGGTCGAATGCATGATCCGCACCGCGCCGTAGGTGATGCCCCCCACCACGGCGGCGAACACCCCGAGGGCGATGCCGGCCCGGAGCATCAGGTTCCGGTCGGGCCGGACCCGGGGGCGGCTCCGGGGCCGGGCGGAGGTGCCGAACATATCGGCGGCCCGTTCGCGCCGGCTCCCCGGGGCCTGGGACGGTTCCTCGTAGACCGAGCCCGTCACGGGCCCCGTCGGTCGGGGGTTCGAAGTTGAATCGGCCATGCGAAGGTGCTCCTTGGTCCCTACCGTCCCGCGCCACGGGGGCGAGGGCGGGGGATATCATTTGATCTGCGGCGTCCTGCCCGGTAAGGTACCAGAACCCTAACCCGTGACAACCTTGAACCCCCCATCCACCGACTCCGTTCCTCGCCGCCGCCGGGCGGGCGCCGCCTTCGGGTGGTCGGCCCTGCTCCTGGGGCTGGCCCTGAATCTCGCCTTCGGCGTGCGCATCTATTCGCGCGAAGGGCCTAAGGACGGCCCGGAGGACGCCTATCGGCATGTGGAGCTGTTCACCCGCGTGGTGGAGCAGATCCGCCGCCACTACGTCGAGGGCGACAAGGTGGCCTACCGGGATCTGGTGTATGGCGCCCTGCGGGGCATGCTCCAGTCGCTCGACCCCCACTCCCAGTTCATGGATCCCGAGACCTACCGGGACATGGAGTCCGACACCCGGGGGTATTTCGGTGGGCTGGGCATCGTGATCAGCGTCCGCGACAATGTGCTGACCATCGTCACCCCCATGGAAGGCACGCCGGGGTTCCGGGCGGGGCTGATGGCCGGCGACAAGATCATGGAGATCGACGGCGAGTCCACCGACCAGATGAACCTGTCCGACGCGGTCCGGAAGCTGCGCGGTCCTCCGGGGAGCGCGGTGGAGATCCGGGTGCTCCGGCCCGAGGAGCGGGAGCTGCGGTCGTTCACCCTGGAGCGGGCCATCATCGATGTGCCGTCGATCCGCGACGCCCGCATGCTCGACGACGACATCGGCTATCTGCGGATCGTCCAGTTCAACGAGAAGACCGGAGAGGCGCTCCAGGACGCCATCGACGGCCTGCGGCGCGACGGCATGAAGGGTCTGGTCATCGACCTCCGCAACAACCCGGGGGGCCTGCTCAACGCCGCCATCGAGGTAAGCCAGAAGTTCCTGCGGTCGAACGACATGGTGGTGTTCACCCAGGGGCGCGACCCCGACCAGCGGCAGACCTACCGGGCCCGGGGGCGCGACCGCGACCGCGACACCCAGCTTCCGCTGGCCCTGCTGGTGAACAGCGGAAGCGCCAGCGCGGCGGAGATCGTGGCCGGCGCTCTCCAGGACCACCGCCGGGCCATTCTGGTCGGCGAGAAGACGTTCGGCAAGGGGTCGGTCCAGACCGTGCTCCCCCTCGAGGATGGCTCCGCCCTCCGGCTGACCACCTCCAAGTACTACACCCCCAGCGAGCGGGTGATCCATGACCATGGGATCCAGCCCGACATCGTGGTGCCGCTGTCCCCCGAGGACTGGCAGGCGCTGCTCATGCAGCGGTCCCTTCTGGAAGGCGATCCCGACGCCGTGCCTCCGGAGGAGCGGATCGAGGACGTGCAGCTCCTCCGGGCCATGGACGTGCTGAAGGGCGTGATGATGTTCCAGGCCCACTCCCAGGCCCCCGCCTCCGGCCGGGCCAGCCTGGCCCGCTGATCCGCCCCGAGCCGCGGCGTCCCATGCTGGTCCTGGGCCTGGAGACCTCCTGCGACGAGACCGCCGCCGCCGTGGTCGAGGACGGGGTGCGCGTGCGCTCCCATGTCGTCCACAGCCAGGTGGCCCTGCATCGGCCCTACCGGGGCGTGGTGCCCGAACTGGCCTCCCGGCACCATGTGGAGAATCTGCCCGGGATCACCCGCCAGGCCATGGACGAAGCCGGGGTGGACTGGCGGGATCTGGACGCGGTGGCGGTGACGGTGGGGCCGGGGCTGGCCAGCTCGCTCCTGGTCGGAGTGAGCGCGGCCCGGGGCATCGCGCGCCGTCTCGACCGGCCCCTCGTGGCGGTCAATCACCTCGAAGGCCACCTCCATTCCCTGCGGTTCGACCCCGCCGCCGCCCCGGGCGAAGAGCGGCTGGACGCGCTCATCCTCCTGGTGTCCGGGGGACATACCTGCCTCGTCGAGCGGCGGGACGGCGCCTTCCGGCTGCTCGGCCAGACCGTGGACGACGCCGCCGGCGAAGCCTTGGACAAAGGCGCGGCGCTGCTGGGGCTTCCCTATCCGGGTGGCCCCGCCATGGAGCAGGCCGCCGACGGGGGCGACCCCGCCTACCTGGACCTTCCCCGGACGCGCCTCCGGGCCAAGACGGGCGTGCCCTGGCGGTTCGCCTTCGCCCCGGAGTTCGGGTTCAGCTTCTCCGGGCTCAAGACTGCGCTCCGCTACCACCTGCGCGACCATCCGGACGACCTTCCCGCCCGACGGGCCGATCTTGCGGCCAGCTACCAGGCCGCCGTATGCGACGCCCTGACCGGCCGGGTGGCCCGGGCCCTGATCCAGCGCCGGTACGCGGTGATGGCGGCGGTGGGCGGGGTGGCCCGCAACCGGCGGCTGCGGGGTCAGTTGGAGGAGCTGGCCCGGCGCCGGAACCTCCCCCTGCGTCTCGCGCCGCCCGAGTTCTGCACCGACAACGCGGCCATGATCGCCGGCGTGGCCGGCGTCGGCGGCGGCCTCACCGGCGCCGACGCCTGGGCGGTCGATGTGACCCCCGGCCTCGGCCTGTCCGGAACCCGCTGACCGGCCCGGACCCCCGACGTCGGGTGCCGGCGCGTCCCGCACTCTGGTCCACACGATCGTGGGGTGCAGAGTGCCGGACGGCGGATCCCTGTCGCGGGGCGGGACGGCGCCGGCTACACGGTGGCGGCGCTGAACTCCTCGGCGATCTCCTCGGCCAGGTCCTCGGCGGCCTCGATGGCGAAGCCGCGGCGCTCCTCGAAGTCCGAGTAGGCCACCGGATCCTGGCCGTCGGCCCAGGCCACAGAGATGTTCCGCACCCCGGCGAAGGCGAAGGCCCCGCGCACGGTGGGGGTGAGTCCGTCGTGCGGGTCGTTCTCGGTCAGGCGGGCCCCGGACGATACCAGCAGCACCACCCGCCGGATCTTGTGGAGCGGGATCATCTTCTCGCCTTCAATGTGGAACAGGATCCCGGGCATCATGGCCTGGTCGATCCAGGCCTTGAGGATGGCGGGAAGCCCGCCGTTCCACAGGGGGGCGGTGAGGACCACCACATCCTGCTCCGCGAGCTGCTTCGATTTGGCCTCGGCATAGGCCGACGCTTCGACCTCCTCCCCGGTGGGCTGGTAGCCGGGCTCGAACACCGGCTGCCAGAACCGCCGGAAGGCGTCCTTGGACAGGTAGGGCGGGGGCTCGTTATAAAGGTCGATCTGATCCATCTCCGCGTCGGGCAGAGCCTGGATGAGCCGCATGAAGAAGGCCTGGGCCAACTGCTTGCTGACCGAGTTCTCCGTGGCTTTGGGATTGGCGATGACGTGCAGGATCTTCATGGGGGGGGTCCTTTGCGTGTTGGTTCAGGTGAGTAGAATGGTGTTGGTGCGGAGATCGGCAAGCTTGTTCAGATAGTTCTCGAGTTCGCGCCCGTATTCGGCGTCCTGATTGGTCTGGACGAGCTGCTTGTGGACCAGAGCCAGCCCCTCGTAGGCCGATTCCGCCTCCTCGGCGGTCTGGAACCGGCGGTCCGGGTCGGGGTCGATAAGGCGGCGGAGCATCTGGAAGAACAGCTCGTTGCGCACGACATGCTCGGGCAGGATGGACTCGATGTTGCGGGGAAGCGCCTGCTTCCAGGCGTAGAGCGAGGTCTCGTCGGCGGCCGCCCGGTCGGCGACCAGGGGCGCCTCGGAGAGCATCTGCAGGCCCAGCAGCCCCACGCTGTAGAGGTCGCTGGCCACGCTGGACGGGCCGCGACGATGGATCTCCGGGGCCATGTAGAGCGGGGTTCCGAACAGGTAGTGCACCCGCTCGTCCACCTGCACCGCCCGGCCGAAGTCGATGATCTTGACGTAGCCCAGCCGGTCGAGCATGAGGTTGGCCGGCTTGACGTCGGAGTGCACGAACCCGTTCTCGTGCAGGATCTCCAGGCCCCGCAGCACCCGCCGCATGATGTAGATGGCGATCCCGGGCTGAAAGGTGACCCGGTGGCGGGTGGTCCGGAAGATGACGTCGTTGAAGGCCTCCCACTCGGCGTCGGTGCAGCGCTTGCGGGCGCGGGCGAGATGGCTTCCGCCCAGGAAATACTCGAGGTCGATCCCGTCGATGGCCTCCATCTGGATGTAGCCGATCCCCTCCGTCTCCTCGTAGATCTCCCGGGAGACCAGATTCGGGCTGCGCACATGCTGGAGGCGGGTGATCTGATGGGCCAGCCGACCCATGTCGGTCCAGTAGGCGGCCGAGCTGGGGTAGATGGAGGGATCGAAGATCTTGAGCGCGTGCTGGGTGACGCAGCCCCGGGCCCCCTGGCGGTTGACCAGCATCACCCGCCCCTGCCGCCCCTGGCCCAACTGACGGCTGAAGGTATAGGGGGTGGGGTAGAAAATGGCCCCGCTCCGGAAGACCTGCTGGTATTTCTCGAGCAGCCGCTCGCGCGGATAGCCGTCGGCCTCCGCCGGGGCCAGATCGCCCATGGGCAGGGTGGAGGCAAGCTCCATGGGCACCGTCCGGGTGATCTCCACCTCGCGGGTCTTCGGCGAATCTGCTTCAACTCGATCCATTTGGGAGAATGTACCGGAAGCCGGGGCCCAGGCCAACCGCCGAATGGTGGGCCCGGCACGGTGGGTGGAGTGTTCAGGGTTCAGGGTTCAGTGAGGGCCGCTGGTCCGGTGGGCCAGCCGGATTGTGGTAAAGACCTGTCCCTTCCACTCCCGGAGCATCAGCGAACCCGGGCTTGGGTCGGGGGCACGTCGCCGCTAGGCTGTGGCGATGGATGCCTCTTCAGCAACCTCCCCGCCGTCTCCGCCTCGACCGAATCCAGACTGGGCGGCCGCCGTCGCCCGTCGACGGGCCCGGATCCGGCGCCGACTTGATCCCGCCGCCCCGGCAGCGGCCTGGCGGGACTGGCGCTGGCAGATGCGGCACCGCTTCCGCTCGGCTAGCGCCCTGGGCCCGTTTCTGCCCCTCACAGCCGATGAGCGCGAGGCCCTGGACCGGGCCGGCGACCGGCTGTCGCTGGGGATCACCCCCCATGTGCTGAGCCTGATCGATCCCGACGATCCCGCCGACCCTATCCGTCGGACCATGGTCCCCCAGACCGCCGAGCTGGCCACCGCCCCCTGGGAGCGGGACGATCCCCTGGGCGAGGAGGGCCATTCCCCTCTGCCCGGCCTGGTCCACACCTATCCGGACAAGGCCCTGTTTCTGGTCACCGACTTCTGCGCCGTCTACTGCCGCTACTGCACGCGGGCCCGGCTGGTGGGGGACGGGGGCATGGGGGCGGACCGCCGCCGCTGGGAAGCCTGCCTCGACTACATCCGCGCCCGCCCGGCCATCCGGGACGTCCTGCTGTCCGGGGGCGATCCCCTGACCCTTTCCGACGAACGCCTGGACTGGCTGCTGAAAGCCCTGCGGGCGATTCCCCACGTGGACCTGATCCGGATCGGCACCAAGATCCCGCTGGTCCTGCCCCAGCGGATCACCCCGGCCCTGGTCCGGGTGCTCCGCCGCGCCCACCCCCTTTGGTTCAGCGTGCATGCGACCCATCCCCGGGAGCTAGTGCCCGAGGCGGCCCGGGCCCTGGCGCGGCTGGCCGACGGCGGCATCCCCATGTGCGGGCAGACCGTGCTGCTCCAGGGGGTCAATGACGATCCCGAGGTGATGAAGGCGCTGATGCTCGGCCTGATCCGCAACCGGGTGAAGCCCTATTACCTTCACCAGTGCGACCTCATCACCGGCTCCGCGCATTTCAAGACCCCGGTGGAGGCCGGGCTGCGGATCCTGGAGGCGCTGCATGGCCACACCACGGGCTACGCGGTGCCGCACTTCATGATCGACGCGCCGGGAGGCGGGGGCAAGATCCCCCTCAGCCCCGAGTATGTGGTCGGGCGGGACAGGGATGACCTGCTGCTGCGGAACTACCGGGGCGAGACCACCCGCTACCCGGACCCGCTGCCGGTGGCGGAGCGGGGCCGGGCCCGGCCCGCCATCGAAACCAGCAGATAGACCGCGCCGGCCACCAGGATGATGGTGGCGCCGGGGGTCAGGTCGAGCCACCACGAGAGCCAGAGGCCGGCGATGGTGAATCCGACGCCGAGGCCGACCGAGACGGCCATCATGGCCCTCAGGTCGCGGACCCAGCGGCCGGCCAGGGCGGGCGGGATGGTGAGCAGGGCCATGACCAGAAGCAGGCCCACCACCCGCATCAGCAGCACCACGGTGATGGCGATGAGGCAGAGCAGGCCCAGATGCAGGGCCCGCACCGGGAGGTTCCGGGCTTCGGCGAACACCGGATCGAAGGACAGGGCCAGCCATTCCCGGTAGAGCAGCGCCACCGATCCCACGATCAGCAGGTTGAGCACGGCCAGGGCGGCCAGGTCGCCGGTCGGGACGG
>PXDE01000158.1 GCA_003566475.1 PVC group bacterium
CCGTGCCGCCGCAGTCCATGGGGGGAAGGTCGCCTGGCCGACGGGCCTCCGGCCATGGACTGCGGTGGCATTGGACAACCCAGGACCAACATTCACCTCGAAACGTCCCAGCCCATCAGGCCGCATCGCCTCCTCACCCAGCGCGACACCGCCTTGGCTCCCGGCGGAAGGGGTTCTGCCATGCGGCACCGAAGCACCTTGACGACCGCCATTGCTTGCCGCCGCCTCTTCCGGGCCCGGAAGATCCACGTCGGAGCGTGGACCCACCACGGGGGCTGGCCAGCGGAGTTCGACCGCCCGTCGCCTGCCCGAGTAAGCACCTGGGCGTAGTCGGGACATTCTGCGGTTCCGAGGCTCCCCGCGCCCCCCCCATCCGAGCCGCGAGAATCGATAGCGATAGCGAATGGCGACCGGAAGGCACGACCGGGTTCGTTGTTGGATGTTGGACGTTCGATGTTCGATGTTCCCTGAGCCCCGTGCCTCACCCTTCATCCGGCTGACCCCTGAACCCTGAACCCTGAACCCTTCCACCCCCCTCCCTTCCCAACGCCCCCAACATGCCCTATACATGTACCAAACCCCACGGAGGCCACCCCCCCCCATGACCGACTTCCCCCGCACCACCATCGAGAACCTGTCCGTGTCCCGGCTCATCATGGGCACGAACTGGTTCCTGGGCTTCTCCCACACGTCGAAGGCTCAGGACGACATGATCAAGCGGCGCATGGACGCCAGGGCCATCGCGGACGTGGTCGAGGTGTTCCTGCGCGGCGGCGTGGACACCCTGCTGGGGTTCCGGCCCGAGCCCAAGCTGATCGACGCCGTGAAGGAGGCCGAGGACCGGGTGGGGCGGGAGGTCATCCGCATCGGGACCCCCCACCTGAATCTGGCCGGCACTTCGGAGGCCGAGGACGCCAACGCCAAGGCGTTTGACGCCTTCGCGGACATCGGGGTGTCCGTGTGCATGCCCCATCAGGCCGCCACCGACGCCCTGGTGGACCGGCGGACCCGGAGCCTTCCCGGTATGGAGCGGTACTGCGCCATGATCCGCGAACGGGGCATGATCCCCGGCCTCTCCACCCATATGCCCGAGACGCCGGGCTACGCTGATGCCTCGGGGCTCGATGTGGCCACCTACATCCAGATCTACAATCCCATCGGGTTCCTCATGCAGGTCGAGGTGGACTGGGTGCACCGGGTGATCCAGAAGGCTAAGCGGCCGGTGATCACCATCAAGCCCCTGGCCGCCGGCCGGGTGCTGCCCCTGGTCGGGATGGCGTTCGTGTGGAACACCATCCGCGAGCAGGACATGGTCTGCATCGGGTGCTTCACCCCCGACGAGGCCCGCGAGATCCTCGACCTCTCCCGCGGCTTCCTGGAGCGCCGCGAGGTGACCTCGGAGCTTCAGAAGAGCCGGAGCAAGGAGTCGATTCTGGTGTAGCGGGCTTGGTGCCTAGTGCTTGGTGCGTGGTGCTTGGTGCGGGGTATGCAGGGCTACGGGCCAAACGCTTCCGTCTTCGCCCTACGGGCTACGCCGCGACAGGTGGCGCGTTCGGCTACGGGGAACCCAATCCCCAATCCCCAATCCCCAGTCCCCAACCCTACCTCCACCGCACCCGCGCCGCGCCGGGGCGTCCCCGGCTGCGGTAGCTGGTGGGGCCGCCGGAGGATCGGGCGCCCGCCGGGGAACGACCCCGGCCGCCGCCGCCACCACCGCCGCCGTTGCGGCCCTTGTAGCCGCCCCGGGGCGGGGGCTTGGCCGCCGAGCCCACCGCGTGCTGGGCGAGGTCGCAATGGTAGGCGTGGTCCAGCTCCGTCGGCACCGGCTTGCGGATCAGCCGCTCGATGTCGCGCAGGAAGTCCCGCTCCTCGGCCGAGCAGAACGAGATGGCCGCGCCGGCCGAGCCCGCCCGGGCCGTGCGCCCGATCCGATGCACATAGGTCTCGGCCTCGATGGGCAGATCGTAGTTCACCACATGGGTGATCCCGTCCACGTCGATGCCGCGGGCGGCCACGTCGGTGGCCACCAGCACCCGGATCCGGCCCCGCCGGAAGGCGTCGAGCGCCCGGGTCCGGGCGGCCTGGCTCTTGTTGCCGTGGATGGCCTCGCTGCGGACGCCCCCTGCCTCGAGCTTGTCCACCACCTTGTTGGCGGCGTGCTTCATCTGGGTGAACACGATCACCCGGTCAGTTCCCGGCCCCTTGAGCACGTCCAGCAGCAGGGAATGCTTGTTCTGCCTGCCCACGAAGAGCACCTTCTGGGCGATCTTCTCCACGGTCGGGGTCTCGGGAGCGATGGCGATCCGCACCGGATCGCGGACCAGATCCCGGGCCAGGGCCTCCGCCTCCGGGGGCATGGTGGCCGAGAAGAACAGGGACTGCCGCTTCGCGGGCAGGCTGGCCACCACCTTACGGATGTCGCGGATGAACCCCATGTCGAGCATGCGGTCCACCTCGTCGAGCACGAACATCTCGACCCGGTCGAAGCACACCGCCTTCTGCTCGACCAGGTCGAGCAGCCGTCCCGGCGTGGCCACCACGATGTCCACGCCCCGGCTGAGGGCCCGGATCTGGGGCCCGTAGCCCACGCCGCCGTAGATGGTGAAGAACGAATGGCGCAGATGCCGGCCGTAGGCCCGGATGCTGTCGCCGATCTGGGCGGCCAGCTCCCGGGTGGGGGCGAGAATCAGGGCCCGGGGCCGCTTGGGCTGGGGCCGGCCGGGGGTCTGGTTCAGCCGCTGCAGCATGGGCAGCACGAAGGCGGCGGTCTTGCCGGTGCCGGTCTGGGCGCTGCCCAGAAGGTCCCGCCCGTCCAGCAGCGGCGGGATGGCCTGGGCCTGGATGGGGGTGGGGGTGGTGTAGCCCTCGTCGGCCACCGCCCGCCGCAGGGCGGGGATGAGCTTGCCGAAGGTGGGGTCGGGGGGCTGGGGCGTGGCCACAGCGGGGCGATCGGGCGCGAGCCCGAGGGTCGTCGGATGCATGTTCTCTGTCCTCAGTCCGGCCGATATGGATTCTCTTCAGCCGCCGGACGTGAGGAGGAGAAGGCGCCGCTTAGATGCGCGGCCGTCGGGAGGCCCGCGGGGCCGCCCTGAATCACGGCCCGAAACGACGGGTTCCGTGTTCAACGAGCGCGGACCCTAGCCGATGCCTGCGGCATGCGCAAGCCCCGAAGCAAAGAAATCTCCTCTGCCCGGTGTCCGCGCACCATCCTTTCGTCCGCCATACGAACGCGCCCGACCCAAGTCCGCGCCTTGCCGAAGGCGAGCACGAGGCCAAGGGCGCGGACGAACACGAGCCGGACATACTAACCTTCTCACGCTTGTCTGGGCCCAGGCCGCACCCAGGGGTGGCCCGCCCCGGCGTCGTGGGACGGACGTCCTCGTCCGTTTCCGCGATGTCCAGAGCCTGAACAGGCCCTTGGCTGTGCGCTGGAACACAGGTCAAGGACCGTTCAGGCGCGGTTCCTTCGCAGGACGGACGAGGACGTCCGTCCCACGTCCAGACAAGCGCGAGACGGTTAGGTGAGCGGCGCCCGAAGAAAAGCCTCGCGCTCTCCGGGTTCGTGGTCGCGTCGTTCCCGGCGTCGCAATCTCCCTCGTCCCCCGGCCTGAGCCGCTCTTCCTCGAAGACTCGGTCGAGCGGCCGCTACAATGGGGAGGTCCGGACGTCGTGCGCACTCGGCGGGTCGCCTTGACCGTCCTGGCCGCCCCACGCTTGTGCCTCCTGTGTGCCCTCCGTAGCCGTGGCGAAGGAGGGTGGCCATCCTCCCTTCTGACCCTTCGCGCCCTCTGCGCTTTTTGCGGCAAATCCCCCTTCCCATTCGCGTTCATTCGCAGCTTGCCCTACGAAGCGGCTGCGCGAAGTAGGGTCCATTCGCGGTTCCGCCGCATCGTTCCGGCTCAGGGTCCGACCTGGAACCCCAACGCCTCCAGAACGGGACGGGCACGGCCTGCCTGGACCTCGTAGTTCCGGAACTCCCGCCGCGGAGGATAGGTCTTGCGGAGGCGGTTGAACCCCTTGGCGGCCGCCTCGCCTCCGGCGGCCACGGCGTCGCGGAACCGGGCGTCGTCGGCCACGATGTCGTAGGCCGTCCGCACCGCCACCTCCAGCGCGTCGAGCGGCCCCAGGCGGGAGGTGATCTCGATGTCCGGCTCCTCGACCGGAGGCAGCTCCACCTGCGCCGTGGGTGCCTTGCCCAGAAACGCGCACAGCTTCTCGTACACCATCTGGGTGCCCAGGGTGCGGCCTTCCAGCGAGTAGCCGGCGATATGTGGCGTGGCCAGTTCGGCCCGCCTTACCAGGGCAAGATCCGCCTTCGGCTCGTGATCCCACACGTCGAGCACGGCGTGGCCGACCCGGCCGGTGGTCAGGGCCAGGCGGAGGGCGGCCTCGTCCACGACCTCCCCCCGGCTCGCGTTCAGAAACACGGCCCCCGGACGCAGGCGGTCGAAGAAGGTGGATCCGGCCAGCCCACGCGTGGGGTGGGGGCCGTCGTCGGTGAGCGGGGTGTGCAGGGTGACCGCGTCGCACTGGGGCAGCATGGTCTCCAGATCCACGAACCCGTCCGCGCCTTCCGCCTCCGCTCGAGGCGGGTCGTTGCGCAGCACCCGGAAACCCAGGGCCTCGGCATAGCGGGCGGTGATGGACCCCACGTGGCCGACCCCGACCACGCCCAGCGTCCTGCCCTCGAACGCCCAGCCCCGCCGGGCCCGCAGCACCAGCAGGGCGGCCACGATGTATTCGGCCACGCTGTTGGCGTTGCAGCCGATGGAATCCACGGCCACGATCCCGGCCGCCTCCAGGGCCTCGAGGTCCATATGGTCGGTGCCGGCGGTGCAGGTGCCCACGAACGTGAGGGCGCTGCCCCGAATCAGATCCGCAGTGACCGCCGTCTTCGAACGGATGACCAGGGCCTCGGCGTCCCGCACCGCGTCCGTGTCGATGGCGGCATCGGGAAGCACCTCGACGTCGCCGAGCGACGCGAACACCTCCGCCCCCTGATACACGCTGGCCGCGCACACGATCTTCATCCCATCCACTCCAGGGTCCATCGGAACTCGTCAGCGATGCTGACCGCAAGCGGCCGATCGCGCAACTCCGAAGGCAGCACGTCGAACGTGTAGGTCTCGATCTCGAGGTGGGTGTCCGGGGCGGCGGCCAGGCGATCCCGGAAGGCTGGGGTAAGGGCGTCGCGGGTGGTGCCCAGCCGGTCCGAGCCCGCCCAATGGAGCGGAACATGGAAATGGACCCGGGCCTCGTCCCAGTCCGCGTGGCCGCGCAGGGCATCCAGACCGGGGGCCAGGTCGGGGTGGCGGACGATTCCGCCCGGGGTCCGAAGGTGGGTCTGGTGCAGGTAGACCGGCTCGTCGAAGGGGACCAGAGCTTCCGGGTCGTGCCGGTCCCGCTCCACCCGGAGGGCCGCGCTCAGATGCACCTTGGCCACCGGAACCCCGGCGGCGGCGAGACGGTCCCAGGCCTCGGCCAGATCCTCGAACTCGCAGGCCTGATGGCAGCAGTCGAAGCACAGCCCCAGATGGCGGTCGCGGAGGTCGTCCCCGGGCTCGCGGGCCAGATCCTCGGTCCAGAACCGGATGACCTCCTTGGACGTCTCCAGAAAGCACCCGGGCTCGGGCTCGATGGCCAGGACCACCCGTCGGCCCGAGCGACCCTCGAGGTCGGCCAGGTGGCGGGCGGCGGCCCCGAAGCCGGCGGCCATCGCCCGCCGGTCGGCGGGGGAGGGGACCCACGGCTTCCAGGAGCCGGGCACGGTGCTAAGACTGCCCGTGACCCCCTCCGGAAGCAGGGCGGCCAGCAGGTTGGCGGTCCGGCAGGTGTAGTCGAGTCGTTCCGGCGTCCGCCAGTCCGGCGCATAGACCTCGGTCTTCACCGTCCCCCCGTGGAAGGATCCATAGGGAAACACGTTGGCCGTGAAGATGGCCACGCCATCCGCCTCCGCGTCGCTCCGGATGGCGGTGAGCCGCGCGGGGTCGGCGGTCAGCTCGCGCACCGCCTGGGCGGACAGGCGGAGACCGGCCCCGAACGGGGCGGCGGGGTCGGGCAGGCGGGCCCGGATGGCCGGAACCTCGTCGCGCAGGGCCCGGGCCTGGTCGGTCCAGGCCTGGCCGGGGTGAACATTCATGCAGTAGGCCAGGGGCGTCGTCCGCCGGGCGGGCCGGGCCCCGGCGCGGGAGGGGTGGCTCATCCCACGGAGGCGGCCGCGCCCCGCCGCCCGCGCAGGAAGGCGATCGCCTCCTCGACCCGACCGGAATCCACCTCGTGCTCCTCGCGCCGTCCCCCCAGGCCGTCGGGGAAGGTCACGCAGAGCACCCCGCCCAGATGTTCCCGGAAGTCGTCGAGGCCGTCGAGGACGCGGGGCCGCCCGTCGGCGTGGCGGAGGTCCAGGGCATCGTCCCAGGTCGGCAGCCCGCAGGCCTCGAGGGCGTCCAGCAGAGCCTCGAAGTCGGCGCGGTCCAGCCAGCCCATGCGCCAGGCGTAGTGGCTGTCGAGGGCCAGGCCCAGCCCCACCGCCTCGCCATGTCGGATCCGGTGGGCGGAGAGGGTTTCCAGCTTGTGGGCGGCCCAGTGGCCGAAATCCAGCGGCCGCGCCTGCCCCAGTTCGAAGGGGTCGCCCCCACCCGCGATATGCTCCAGATGCAGTTCCGCGCAGCGGATCACCAGCCGCTCCATGGCCCGGCGGTCGCGTCGGCGCAGGGCCGGGGCCATGGCCACCAGTTCGCGGAAGAACCCGGCGTCCTTGATCATCGCCACCTTCAGCGCCTCGCTGACCCCACCGATCCATTCCCGCAGCGGCAGGGTGTCCAGAACGTCGAGGTCGTTGATGACCGCATGGGGCGGGTGGAAGG
>PXDE01000420.1 GCA_003566475.1 PVC group bacterium
CGGCTTCACGGCACGCTTCCGGGCCGGGTGCTGGCCGAACTTCGCGAAGAGCGCGAGCGGACCCGGAGCGCGATGGACGATTGCGACGGGGCCGAGTACCGGGCGCTCCTCCGCACGCAGTTCCGGCGTCTTGACCAGGTGCTGGACGCCGGATCCCATGGCCACGCCTGGCTGGGCGTTCCCAGGGTGGCGACCCTCGTGTTCGGGAACCTCGACTGGCTGGAGACGTCCCGTGGGTGGTGGGTGCAGGCCGCCTCCCTGATGCCCAACCACGCGCACCTTGTGCTCCGAAGCCGATCCGGACGGGATGGCGCGATCCGGAAGGACCTCAAAGAATGGAAGCGCCATGCCGCCCGCGAGGCCAACCGGATCCTCGGCCGCAACGGGCGTTTCTGGGCCGAGGAGGGGTTCGACCACTGGTGCCGAACCGCCCAGGAGGCCGAACGTGCGGCCACCTACACCATCATGAACCCGGTTCGGGCGGGCCTCGCCACCCGGTGGCAGGACTGGCCCTGGACCCGAGCGGATCCCGAGGCATTCGCGACGGGGACGCTTCCGGAGTGAGGCGAGGCAGGGGCAACTGCCTCGCACCCACAACCTGCTGTCGCACCCGTAGTCCGCTGTCTGCGACAGCGGACCCGAGCGCGGCCAGGACGGGGGAAAGCGCAAGCCCAGAGCACACACAGCCCTTGCGCCAGCCCCGGCCTCCTCGCGCTCGCTTCGCTGTCACAGACAGCGAAGTACGGGCTGGTCGATCCCACGGCAACACGTCAGCTGGTCTGCTGGGCCCCAGTAGTCCGCTGTCTGTGACAGCGGACCTGAGCGCGGTCGAGACGGGAGGAAAGCGCAAGGCAAGAGCAGGCACAGCCCTTGCTCCGGCCCCGGCCTCCTCGCGCTCGCTTCGCTGTCGCAGACAGCGAAGTACGGCCAGGTCGATCCCACGTCAACCCAGCCGCCGTCGCACCCGTAGTCCGCTGTCTGTGACAGCGGACCCGAGCGCGGCAACGACGGAGGGGAAGCGCAAGGCAAGCGCACGCACAGTCCTTGCGCCAGCCCCGGCCTCCCCGCGCGCAGCTTCGCTGTCGCAGACAGCGAAGTACGGGGTGGGCGTGCTTGCGCCCGCCGCGGCTCAGCCCTTCGGCGTCTCGTCCGACTTGGCCCCTTCCGCCTTGGCCTCGCCCGACGCCGGAGCCTCGGGCTTGGCCTCGCCCTCCTCGCGGCCCTTCTTGAACTCGGACAGGCTCTTGCCGAGGGACCGGGCCAGCTCGGGCAGGCGCTTGGCGCCGAACAGGAGCACCAGCACCAGCACTACCAACAGAATCTGAAGCATGCCTGGACGCATTGTATTCTTCCTTGCTCGGTTCCGGATTTCAGGGCTGGGTCACTTCGTCGCCGGCCCGGGGCCGGCCTTGTTCGATATCGGCGGTGTGGAAGGGGGGCCGGGGCGGGCGGGCGTCGAATCGGATCACCGCCACCCGACGGCCTTCCCGGAACACTGTCGCGGTTTCGCCGGCGGTTGGCAAGCGGGGGCACTGCACCACCACGTAGCCCAGGTCCGGCCGCACCTTGACGATCTCGCCCACATAGGTGTCCCGGAACGGAGGGTCGTCCCGATCCGGATCGCGGTCGCCCGGCGTGGCGCAGCCGGCCAGGAGTCCGGCGACCAGCAGCAGAAGCGGAGTGGGCAAACGCATGCCGACAATCTAAGGTGACCCGATGTCCCCGGCAATCCCAACCGACCCCGAAGCCGCCCCGTCCCCTCCCCCGGCCCCGGGCCCGGCCATGCTCCGCAGCGGCCTGGTCGCGGTGGTGGGCCGGGCCAATGTGGGCAAGTCATCCCTGGTCAACACCCTCCTCGGCGAGAAGGTCAGCATCGTGAGCCCGGTGGCCCAGACCACCCGCAACCTGATCCGGGGCATCCTCACCGAGCCGCGCGGCCAGCTCGTGTTTCTCGACACCCCGGGCGTGCACCGGGCCCGGGGCTCGCTGGGCAAGATCATGAACCGCACCGCCCGCAGTTCGGTCGAGGGCACCGACGCGGTGCTCCTGGTGGTGGACGCCTCGCGGCCGCCCGCGCCCGAGGACCGGGGCTGGATGACGCGCCTGGCCCGCGAGGCCACGCCCCTCATCGTCGCCCTCAACAAGTCCGACCTCCCGGACGCCCATGCCGACGCCTACCGCGCGGCCTGGGCCGAGGCGTCGGCCGAGGCGGAGCGGGCCGCCCCGGCCTGGCTGCCCACCAGCGCGGCGACCGGAGCCGGGCTCGACCGGCTGCTCGACACCCTGTTCGCCACCGTGCCCGAAGGGCCCTTCTGGTTCCCGGAGGACATCCTGAGCGACTACCCTCGCAAGCTGGCCATCGCCGATGTGGTCCGCGAGAAGCTGTTCGGCCGCCTTCGGGAGGATCTGCCCCACGCGGTGGCGGTCTGGATCGACACCCTGGACGAGGCCGAGGACGGATCCTGGTCCGTGCACGGGACGGTGTACGTGCGCAAGGCCTCGCAGAAGGGGATCGTGGTGGGCCTGAAGGGCCGCCTGCTCCGGGCGGTGTGCCGGGCCGCGTCCCGGGACCTGTCCGAGCAGTTCGACCGCAAGGTCGAGGTCAAGCTCTGGGTCAAGGTCCAGCCCAAGTGGGACGAGAACTACTGGCTGCTCCGCCAGCTCGGGTACGTCGAGCGCTGAGCCGGAGGGACGCTCAGGGCGCGGGGACGGCCCGGGGGGCGGCCGCCCCGAAATGCTCGCGCACCGCCGTGACGATCTCGTCCGGGTCGAAGGGCTTGAGGATGAGCTTGCGCACGTTGACGAACTCCTTGAGCTCGTCCTCCTCGAAGTCCACGAAGGCGGTGGTGATGATGACCGGCACCTCGATGCCCTCCGCCTGCATCAGGAGCAGCAGCTCCGCCCCATTGATGCCCGGCATCCGCATGTCGAGGATCATGCCCCGGCAATCGGGGTCGCGCAGGTGCTCCCAGGCCGACTCCCCGTCATAGGCGGTCTCCACCCGGTAGCCCATGTCCCGCAGGATGCGGTGCATCAGCTCGGTGATCGGCTTGTCGTCGTCCACTACCAGAATCATGTCGTCGTCTCCGGCCTCCGGAGAGCGTGCCGCCGACAGGGCGGTCACGTTTGGGGTCAGGTCTTGGTCGGCTTCGCCTGCTGCTTCTTACGCTTGGCTCGGCGGACCTTGGCTTTTCGTTTCCTGCGAACTCGTAGTTGTTGTCCCATGGGCGTCATCTGTAGCAGCCGGGCGGGGAGCGGTCAAGACGAAGCTACGGCCCCGCGACCCCGGCTCCGGTCCCCAATCCACAATCCACAATCCACAATCCACAATCCACAATTCATCATTACCCTCCCCCCTCGTTGAGGGCCAGATAGAGCGCCTGCGTGCCCGACCGTCCATGCCCCATGTCGGCGGTTCGGCGGTAGAGCCGCCGGGCCAGGTCCAGCCCCGGCAGGTCCAGCCCGATCCGGGCGCACTCCTCGCAGGCGATGCCCAGGTCCTTCAGGAAATGCTCGACGAAGAACCCCGGCGCGAAATCCTCCTTGAGGATCCGGGGCCCCAGGTTCTCGACCGCGAACGACCGGGCCGCCCCCTGGGCCACCACCTCGACCAGTTGCGCCGCGTCCAGGCCCTGGCGGGCCGCATAGACCAGCGATTCGCACAGGCCGATCATGTTCCCGGCCACGATGATCTGGTTGCCCATCTTGGCATGCTGACCCGCCCCCGGGCCTCCGAACCGCTGGGCCAGCCGGCTGAACCGGGCCACCAGGGGCGCCGCCTCGGCGCAGGCCGCCTCCGACCCGCCCATGAACACCACGAGCTTGCCCTCGCGGGCCCCCACGTCGCCGCCGGACACCGGCGCGTCCACACTCCCGATGCCCCGGGCCGCCGTCGCCTCGGCGATCCGTTCCGCCAGCGCGGGCTGGCTGGTCGTGCAATCCACCAGAAGCCGGCACCCGGGGGATCCGCTCAGAATGCCCTCCGACCCCAGAACCACCGTCTCCACGTCCGACGGCAGGCCGACCATGGTGAAGACCACCTCCGCCCGGGCCGCGACCTCGGCGGGCGTGTCGGCCCAGGTGGCCCCCGCCTCCAGCAGGGGCGCCGCCTTGCTCCGGGTGCGCGAGTGGACAACGAGGGGATGACCGGCCGCTTGCAGGTGGCCCGCCATCCAGCGTCCCATGACGCCGGTTCCGATCCAGCCGAGAGTGGGTAGTTGCATGGGGCTGCTCAGGGTTCAGGGTTCAAGGTTCGGCCCAGACGCAGGCGCAGGCCGGATACGGCAATCCACAATCCACAATCCAAAATCCACAATCCACAACCCTCTCCCCTCATGCCTTCACCGCCCGCACCCACCGGCCTCCGTGGGCCGGCAGGGGGATGGGGCCGGGCAGGGCGATCTTCTCGCCGGACACCGCGTCCTCCGCGCCGGAATAGGACCAGAGCGGGGTGATGAGATCCGCGTCCCGGGCCGGGCCGTCGTTGATGAGGACGTAATGGTCGGCCGCCGGGGCGGCCAGCCGGTACACGATCGCGCCATCGCAGGTGACCGGTGGCTCGTAGGGCCCCAGCGCGGTGCGGACCAGCAGGGCTTCCACGGAGGTCCGCCCCGGAGCTTTGGCCATCAGGGCGAGCTGGGCGCCGACGAGGACCGCAGTCCCGTCGCCCAGACGGTGTTCGGTGATGGCGGGCAGGCCATCCGCGAAGGTCTCGGCCACGCTGGCGTCGGTGGGCGTGATCCGGGCGACGAAGCCTTCGAGGTCCACTCCCGCGACCGCGTGGGGAACGTTGTTGACGAACCCGTATTCGTTAAGCTCCGCCCCGAACACGCGCTCGAGCCAGGATCCCTCGCCGGTGGGGAGAAGGCGACCATGGCCGTCATAATAGGCGGAGGGCATGTCCATGACCAGCCGTCCGCCCTGGCGCACGTAGGCCTCGAGCATCATCTGAAGCGAGTCGGTGAGCGCGATCTGGGCGGGCAGGTAGATCACCCGGTACCGGGGCCCCAGGCCCTGCTCGAGGTCGAACGGGGTGACGAACTCCCAGGGCACGTTGGCGTTGATGAAGGCCCGGCAGGCCCCGATGCGGGCGCGGATGGGCTCGGAGCGGAAGCGGTCGCGGCCGGTCACCGACATGGCCGCCCAGAACGCCTCGTTCTCCCAGTCGGCCAGGATGCCCACCCAGGGCTCCTTGGTCGCCTGCCACAGCTCCCGGCGGAGGCGCCGGGCGGCCTGGCCGATGGCCCCCACCGCCTTCGCCCGCTCGCCGGGCTTGGAGTTGCGGTCGGTCAGGCAGAACTCCCCGGCCTCCCAGCCTGCCGTGCGCCCGTTCCAGGTCCAGATGCCGTTGCCCCGGTAGCCGGCGGCCAGCCAGGACAGCATGATCTGGGTCATGGCCCCGGCGTCGATGGTGTACCCGGCGATCTTGTCGCGGGCCTCGGGGGTGAAGGGGGCCTTGCCCCCGCTGAAGTACTGGGGGCCGCCGGTGGACTCCCAGGTGGCGTTCCAGATGCCCTTGGCCCAGCCGGTGGTGGTCTGGGCCTGCATGTACATGGGGCGGACCAGCTCGAAGCCGACCTCCTCGAAGTGCCAGGCCGGATGGATGCTGGGATAGAACGAGCCGCCTTCGGCCATGGCGTGGGCGATCGCCTGCATGTCGGTCCCCCGCGAGGCGAAGGGCAGGAACAGCCCCATCTCCCCGCCCGCCCGCATCGGCATCTCGGGGTCGGTCTCGTCCCGCTTCCGCACCCGGGGCAGGATGTGCTGCCTCACGTAGGTCTCGGCCCGGAACCGCATGATGTCGCGCAGATGGCGGTACTCGCGGTCGGGAATGTCGGTGTGGAGGCCCGCCAGCACGTCGTCCCAGGTCCGCCAGCGGGGGGCCGCCTCGGTGATCCCGGCGTGGTGCACGTTCCAGGCCTCCTTCAGGGTCTCCACGTCGCCGTACTCCGCCTTCAGCCAGTCCACGAAGAACGGCTCGGCCCCGTCGTGGAGCCGCCAGCCCTGGGCGTCGCCCACCACCCCGGGCACCCGGGCCGCATCCTCGCGGGTCCGTTGGCGGCGGGCGTCGCGGTCCTCCCGCTCCGCCTCCGCCGCCGCCTCGCGCTCGATGCGGGCGCGCAGAAACGCCTTCTGATGCTCGATCACCTTCGGGTGGGCCATGGCCTCGTCCACGTCCATGTCCGGGGGCAGGCCGAGACGCTCCAGCAGGTCCGGGGTGATCTCCTCCCACCCCGCCTCCCCGTACCACCAGGGGATGATCCCCTCCTCGAGCGCCAGCCGGAAGATGTGGGCCGACGATGTGCCCGGGCATTTCATGATCTGCTTGAAGTTGGTGAACCCGCACTCCCGCATCTGGCGGAACATGGCCCGCATGTCGTCGTCGGTCATGTCCGGGGTCTGGATGAACACCGCCCCCACCGGCCACGGGGCCATCCGCCGGACCTTGCGCTGCATGCGGGTGTCGAACACGGACTCCATATGGCCGTGCAGGTAGTTCCAGGAATCGGACATGATGACCTCGGAAGGGGGGTGCGGTGTGGAATCTGGGATGTGGGAGGCGAAACGGGCAGTCTAGCAGACGGAGACGGGAAGGGAAGGGCGGGGGCGGGATGCGGGATGTGAGGTGTGGGATGTGAGATGTGGGGTGCATGAAACCGTTACGTGGCCCGTCTCTCCCCTCATCCGGCTGAACCCAGCGGTTCAGCGGACCTCTCTGCTCTGAGACACCAATGCACGCCATGCCCCACAAACCACTGCTCGCCAGCAGGATGTCCCCGACGTGGC
>PXDE01000600.1 GCA_003566475.1 PVC group bacterium
GGCTGGCCGTCCCGCCACACCTTCAGCTCGCCGGGCTGGTAGCGCACGACGAGCCGGACGGGCCGTCCCTCCGTCAGTTCGCCCAGCCGCATCTCCCGGCCGTTTCCGCCGTGGTCGTCGGTCCGCAGCCGGAGGACGATCTGGTCGTTCACCTGACCCACCGTGAAGTTCCGTGTGAGGGCACCCCGGGACATGCTCAGGATCCGCGCCGGTCCGCTCTGGCCCAAGTCGTCGCTGGTGAACTCCATCTCCAGATGGAACACGCCCGCCTCCTGCACCGCCGCCAGCACGCCGGGCCCGGCGTCCTCGACCAGGGTCCGCCCCCCCGCGCAGAGGATCCCCCGCGCGTCGGCCCGGTTGCCGTCCTCGTGAACCAGCCTCCGGAACCGCGCGTCCCCGGCGCCGGAGGCCCGGGCCGCCGCGCCCGAGGCGGGCGCCCATTCCAGCACGTAGGGCCGGCGCGGCTGGTCCGCCGCCCAGGGCGATGGCACCACCGCCGGCTCCTCCCGGGCCTGGGCGACGGTCTCCCTCATGGAAGAAAGATCGTTCTCGACCCGGGCGATCTCGTCCCGGAGGGCGACGGCCTCCTCGACCCGGTCGGCCTTCACCAGCTCGGTCATCTGGCCCACCAGGGAGGCCAGGTACCGGTCGGTGAGCTGGACCAGGGCCACGTTCCGGTTCCGATCCGCCTCTTCGCGGGCGGCCCGATACCGGTCCTGAAGCTGACGGATCGAGGGCAGGGCGTCGGCCGGGGTTACGTCGGGCACCTGACCTTCCGCATCCAGCCGGGTCAGTTCCGCCCTCGCCTCGAGGAGCGGATCCAGCTCTCCCGCCTGCTGATGATGCCGGGCCAGGGCCTCGACCCCGCGTCGGTAGCCGGCCCGGAGTTCCGCCTGCTCCCGCTCGTGCGCCGCCTCGATCCGTTCCCGCCGCGCGTCATACACCGACCGGAGATCGGGGGCCGGTCGCTCGGCCGACACCTCGTCGGCCCGGGCTCGGGCCATGACGCACGTCATGAGGAGAGTGAGCAGGCCGGGCCGGAGGAGGTGGCGGGCTAGGCGTTTCATATCCGGCAAGCTTCCTCCCTCCTGGCGGATGGGTCAACCCCGTACGGGGATCCCCGGCGCCGACGTGTCAGGGTTCAGGGTTCAGGGCGTCGAGCCGGCGGAGGAGATCCGCGGCCTGACGGCCCTCGGGCCGGTCGGGGAACCGCCCGGCGATCCGGACCAGCTCCGTCCGGCGGTCGGCGACATGGGTCCGCCAGGCCTCGCGGATCCGGTCGGGATGTTCGCGCTCCTCGAACCCGAAGGCGACGAGGCCGGAGGCGGCGGGGGCGGGCAGCGCCTGCGGGTTGGGGAACCGTCCGGCCAGGGTTCGTGGATCCTGGGTCGTGAAGCCGCCGGCAGACCGGACCCAGATATCCCGGGACCACGGACGGATCTCCATGACCAGCACCTGGCGGCCGCGGGATACCGGTTCCGCGAAGGACTGGGTCCGTACGCGGGCGGGATCCAGGGGGCCTCTGGGCCAGGGATCCTGGTCATTGTGGTGGACCCGTCGGCCGTTCAGGTGCCACCGGACCCGGCCGGGCAAGGAGGAGTTGACCACCAGAAACCCGTCCTCTGGCGCGTCGATCTCCGCGAATGCGTACAGCACATGGTAGTTGATTCTGGTGTCATCAGGGACCAGGCGGGTCAGCGAGAGCGCATTCTGCCGCGATTCGAGAGCCTCCGGCGACAGGTTCCGTCCCATTCGCCGGAGGCTTCCCGGCATCCGCGACAGTTCCTTCGGGGTCAGCCCGACCCGGGGATCGATCGGCCCGATGACGCTCCAGACCTCGGGCCAGTCCAGGGGGCGGAGCGCCTCCGCGTTCCGTGCGGACACCACGTCGATCGAAAGGACCGGCCCGGCCCGGAACTCGGTGGGGCGGATCTGGGCCAGAACGGGCACGAACCCGGGGCCGAGCCGGATCGGCTCGTCGGCCCGGATCTCCGTCCCGCCCACCCACAGCCGGAGTCCGGGACCGGGCGCGGCCATCGACCACACGCGGTCGTCGTGGACCTCGAGCTGGGCGGCCAGGTAGATCCGCTCGTCCGGCCCCTCGCCGGGAAGAGCGGCCAGATTCAGGCCCCAGGCGGAGACCCGCCAGCACCCAGTCGGCCAGGGAGAGCCCCGGCCCCAGCCGGGTCACCGGAATCCCGGGCAGGGGCTCGGCCCGCGAGCGGCCGGCGGGGAGCGGCGCCGGATCCGGCGGGGGCGGGAGGTCTCCCAGCACGGTCCGGGCCACCTGGAGATCCTGGAACTCGCGACCCGCCTCGTCCCGGACGGCCAGGCACACCACGCTGTCCTCCAGCCGCAGGTAGAGGCGGTCGCCATCGGCCACCGGCGTGGCGGCCAGCCCTGGGGCGGGGTTGCGGGCCAGCACCACCGGGGGAGGCCCGCGGCGGACCACCGCGATCTGGCGTTCGGAGGCCGGCTCCCCGAACCCCGGCTCGCTGCGCATGTCGCCCAGATAGAGCCGGTCGCCGGCCCACACCGGCTGGAGCGGGACGCTGGTCCCCCGCAGCACGCCCCGCAGCCGGTGGAGGCGGCGGCCGGTTTCGAGGTCGTACTCCCCAAGTTC
Organism: PVC group bacterium; assembly: GCA_003566475.1. Lineage (GTDB taxonomy): Bacteria > Verrucomicrobiota > Kiritimatiellia > SS1-B-03-39 > PXDE01 > PXDE01. The sequence goes on from PXDE01000600.1 coordinate 2,624, forward strand.
GAGGATTAAGGACGGCCCGTCGACGGGCCAGTCGCTCCCCTGCCGCCAGACCATGAGCACCGACCCGTCCGAAACGCCGCGGGCATGGCTACCGGTGCCGATAGAGGGATGATGGTGCAGGGCCCGTCGCCAGAAGCGGCGGCGGCGGACCATCCCCTCGCGGTCCACATACACCTGGGCGGCCCCGACCGAGGCCTTTGCCACCGTGAAGGTCCGGTCGCCGACACCCACGCCCTCCCCTTCGAGGACAGAGACCAGCCCGTGCCCGTACAGCAGTTCCCCGTCGAGGCTCCGCAGAACCTGGCCGGAGGGGGAGAGGACGAACCCGCGGTCTCGGAGGGCGGGCGCGTCGGGAACCTCCAGGACCCTCGGCGAGGCGAAATAGGGGTGCCGCAGTTCAGCCGCCCATCGCACCGCGCCGGTGTCGATGTCCAGGCTCACCATGCCGTGCGCATGGATGATGGGATCGCCCGGGCTGCCCCGAGGACGGGGTTCCGGAGCGAACCGTTCGGGGTCGATCCCGTGCTGCGGGGCGAATCCAGGCCCGACCGCCCCCTCGATGATCATCAGGCCGTCCAGGATCCGGAACCCGGCGGGGCCGAGATGGGTCCGGACCATCCACCGCCGTTCGCCGTCCAGGTCATAGCAGGCGGCCACCCCGGTGCTGTAGTGGACCCAGGCCCGTCGTCCGTCGGTGGCCGGGGCGGAGGTGGTCACCGCCTCGGCCAGCGAGTCCGCCTCCACATCGGCCAGGCCGGCCTGCTTCAGCAGTTCCAGACGTCGCCGCTCGGATCGCGTCCGGTTCCAGGTGGCCAGGGCCTCGGGGTCGGTCAGCTCGAACACATGGCTGTCCCGCCGCCAGAGCTCCCGACCGGTCTCGCGGTCCAGGCAGACCAGGGTGTGCGGTGGAGCATGCACCAGCAGCCGGTCGCCCGCCACCACCACCCCGGGATCGGGGACGGTCCGGGCCGCGTCTTTGTTCCATGGGAACCCGAATCGGTGACGGTACCCCCCGCCGGGAAGCGGAACCCTCCAGAGCACATTCACGCCCCGGTCGAGATCCCAGGCGAGGGGAGGCGTCGCCTCCGGCACGACATGTTCCAGCCGCACCTTCGCCGCGCCGACCGGCTCGCCGTCCGGCGGAGGGGGGCGGGAGCTGAGGTGGATGTGCGACCTCACCAGCCGTCCGACCGGATTCAGCGTACGAACCAGAATCTGGTTCTCGCCGCCCCGGACCTCCGTCCGGAACATGCCCTCGGTGGCCGCCGGACGCCCGTCGGGGCCGGGCGACGAGGTCCAGACGCGCCGACGGTTCACCCAGATGTCGCTGGGCCCCCCCAGGCGGAGCGCCATCCAGATCTCGCCGTGGGATTCCGCACGGAAGGTGGCACGGGCGGTCCAGGTGCCGGGGCGCCGGTCGGCCTGCGGCCGGCCCGTAGCCGCGGTGGATCGGCCGACCAGCTCGCCGGCGGTCGAGGTCCAGACGCTCCCGCGCGCCTCGTCCCCGAAGCCGGCGATCATGTCGGGCAGGTCGTCGCCTCTCAGGTTGGGCCCGTCGGGCACCGGGACCGTGACCGGAGCGACCTGCCAGGGGCGGAGACGCCGCCAGACCTGCGGAGCGTCGGGCCCCATGGGCAGCGGTCCCTCTAGGATCTCGCCCTGGCTTTCGATGAACTCGGGCGGCGGCCTGACCTCCCGGGCCAGCCACGGGCCCATGCGCCCCGATCCGTAATCCAGCGCGTCGGCCAGGGCGACGGTGTAGGGAATCCTCCGCTGGCGATCGGCCAGATCCGGAAGGGGCCGGTCGAATTGCCGCAAGGCCTCGGGGAGCGTCGGCCGCCAGGGAGAGCGGATCACGGCGTTCAGCGCCCGGATCTGGCCGTACAGGACATGGGCGCGTTCGGGCCGTCCGATGCGCCGGACGGCGGGTCGGGGAGCCGGTCCCGGATCGAGTCCGGTCGCCGCGCGAACCCGCCGCTCAGTCGGCCCTCGCCCGCATCCAGGTCGCCGGCCCCCTTCCACCTTCCCTCCAGCGCATCGAGCAGACGCCCATGGACCCGGCCTTGGTAGGTCTCGGGACCGTCCCAGACCCGGGGCCCACGCCCGGCATCCTCCCCCGGCCGGTCCGGATCCTCGACCCAGTCCAGGCGGGCGCGATAGTGGCCACCGATCACGCCGGCCTCGATCCGCGCCTCGATCTCGTAGGTCATGCGGAGAACCTCGAATTCAGGAGGGCCTTCTCGAGGGGGCTCGGGGCTGAAATGAACGACGACGGTGCCATCCAGGCGACCGTCGGCGAGCCGGAGACCCGACAGGTCGGCCAGGTGCTTCAGGCGGCTCCAGCCCAGCGTCGTGACCCTGGGGCGGTCTCCCGGCCCGAGTGGAACCCGGGTGTGGATGCGGATGGGCCGGCCCTGGATCCCATTGTCGAACACCAGTCTGAGTTCATTCACCCCTGGCAGCGGCCACGCATCGATCCGATAGCGCTGGGCACGTGGGGTGTTCTCAGGGACATGGGCGAACCGGTCCAGATACGACCACTGGCCGTCTGACGAGAGGTGGGGGCCGAGACCATCCGGAACGCGCTCCCGCCGCACCGACTCCAGGCGGAACCCCACGGTCAGATCCCCTTCCAGTCGGCCATCGCCGGGATGCCAGACCAGTCCCTCGGCCTCGACCGGCAGCGCGAACGTGTCGCTCTCGTAGCCCTCGTCCACGTCCGCGAAGGCCGAGGGGAACAAGTGGGTGAGAAACCGCCAGGCGGGCACCGCGCCCAGAGCCGAGCGCCACTCGCCGCCGTCCCGGCTCAGCCGGAGAAGCAAGTCGTCGTCGTCGGCCCCCCGGACCAGGGTCAGGTGGACATTCGCCCCCGGCTCGCGGGAGGCCTGGATGCGCACGAACCGTTCGGCCTCCGCGATCCGACGCTGGCGCTCCGCCTCCAGCCGGGCCAGCGCCTCATCCGCGTCCGCGCCCGGCGCCCGGGTGGGCAGCAGAGCGGCCAGGGCCACCGCCATCCATGCCCGCATCCGCCACCGGCTGCGGCGGGATGGCTTCAACGCGACACCACAGACGGGGACGGGATGAACCGGCAACATGCGGGTCTCCATGAAGGGGTCCGGTCATCCTCTTACCGGCAGAAGGCCCGCCCGACAAGGCTTTGGATCGGCACCTTGGGTTCGGATCCCCGGTGCCGAAGGTTGCGTGTTCAGGGTTCAGGGAAGGCCGCTGAGCCGCTGGGCTCAGCCGGATAAAGGGTGAGCCAGATGGCGCGATGTGAGATGTGCGATGTGGGTTGTGGGATGCGGGATGTCTGTCCTTGGTCCGTGGTCCCTGGTCCTTGGTCCACCGACCTTAATCCCCCCACCTTCGTCCCCGCCGCCACCATCTCTGAGCGGATTTCCTGATCGGCGATGGTGGATCAGGGACTGCGATGGGAAGGGCCAGCGCCATTGCTTCTCGCGGCTTGGGCGGGTGGCCCGGGAAAACCGCAGAATATCCAATGTCGAACTCCGAACGACGAACGGGGCAGCAAGTACCTCGCTGTCTGTGACAGCGAGGGCGCGTGCACAGTGCCTGACGGGCGGAAGGCAGGGCGGCGGCCATGCTTCCTCCGGATCAGGCTCGCTCCATGCGCCGTCCGCTGTCACAGACAGCGGACTACTTGGGCGGAGCCCGTCCGATCATGTGCTTGTGCGGTCCAGCGACTTGTCCACGGAACCGCGGGAGTGTGTCTCAGAGCAGCGAGCTGGGAGGTTTTGCGGTGGACGCCGCGCCTTGATCGACCCGTGCCACCGCAGTCCATGACCGGAGGCGCGTCGTCCAGGCCCCCCATGGACTGCGGCGGGAAGGGCGATCCGCGCTGCCTCTGGAGTTTGGCGCCCTGACTAGTCGCCACGTGGTCTGATTCTCTCCTCTGACGATTTCCGCTTGATTTCCGCGCCCGTGGTGACTATGTATATGCATAGTTTCAACCCCGGAGGTGTCCCGTGTCCTTCCCGACCCGAGTCCAGGTGATCCAGCGCAGGACCAGCGAGCAGTGGTACGTCAACCTTCCGTCGGCCGTGGCCAGGGCCCTGGACTTCAGCAAGGGCGAGACGGTGAACTGGACCGTCCACGACCGGGCGACTCTGGTCCTCGAGCGCCCGGA
>PXDE01000260.1 GCA_003566475.1 PVC group bacterium
CGGAGGCAAGGGTGAGGGATTGGGGATTGTGGATTGTGGATTGTGGATTGTGGATTGTGGATTGGGGCGGAAAAAAACCGGCGGGGCGCGCAGGGCGCCCCGCCGGTGGGGATGGCTCGGGTCAGACCCGAAGCCTACTCATCATCCTCGTCCGTGTCCTCGTCCTCCGGGGCCTCCGGCTCGATCTCCGGGATATCGGGAGCTTCGACCGGGGGCAGGTCCGGAAGGTCCGTCTCTGGAGGGGGCGGAGGCGCGGGGATCTCGGGAACCTCGTCCAGCGGGGCGACCGGATCATAGGGCGTTTCGGGCTCGGCCACGGGTGGGGTGTCCGGTTCCGGCACCGGTGCCGGGGCGGGGTCGGGCGCACAGGCGACGAGGAGCAGCGATGCGATCGCTCCGGTGAACAGCAGGGCCTTCATATGTATTCTCCCAGTTGGGGTTACAGCATCATCCCACCCCCCTTGCTCCGGAAGCGAATAAGCCGAAGGCAAGGGAATCCGGGATGTCTCGTGTCCTGATTAGAGATAGGCCAGACGCCGACGAATGTCAAACGCTCCTCACGATCCACTGGCCATGCCAAGGGCCGGAGCGATATCGGTTTCCGGGAGCACCTGCCGGGCGTGCTCCTTTCGGATCCAGCCTCGCTGGTCGTCGCGCTCGACTTCGATCCAGCCGTCGCGCCGGTCCACGGTGCGGGCCCAGGTGCCGGGGGGCAGGACCATGCTGGGGGTGGCGGTGTCGAGCGGGGCGAACCGGGCCTGCGCCGGGGTTTCGGCGACCACAACCACCGGATCCTGTTCCCGGAGAATCCGCCAGCTCCCCAGACCGGCCAGGCCCCCGACGGCGGTGAGGAGGGCGAGCACGACGACAGGGCGGAGGCCGGCTCCCAGGGCGGGGCGCAGGTGGATGGCGGCGAGGGCGAGCAGCCCAACCCACCACGCGGAGACGAGGCCGCGGCGCCAGGCCGCCTCGCTGACCTGTCGGAACAGGGAGGCGGGAAACGGCTGAGGGAAGGGCGGGGCGCCGGTGATGCGCTCGGCGAGGTCGAGATTGGCGAGGATCTCGGGATCGCGCGGGGCCCGCACCCGGGCCCGATGCCAGGCCCACATGGCTTCCCCCGTCCGGCCCATCCGGTAGAGGGTGTTGCCAAGGTTGAAGTACACGGGCATGGGGTCGACCCCCTCGGCCAGCAGCGCCTCGTACTCCGCCACCGCCGTCGCCAGATCGCCCCGGTCGTAGGCCGCCCGCGCCGCCTCGAACCGAGCCTCCGGGGTATCGGCCCGCCCCGGCGCGGCCAGGAGCCCCCCCCCGAGGACCAGCGCCGTCGTCACCGCCCGGAGCCGGGGCCCGGGGAGGAATATCCTGGGTCGGCGCCTCACCGCCGCCTCTCGATGGCCCGGAGGACCGCTTCCAGTCGGGCGAGATGGGCGCGCGCGGTGTCCGAGTCGGGCGAGGCCGACGCGTCGTAGGCGCAGGCGTCGGCGAACTCCAGAATGGCCCGCAACTCGCCCCGGAGATCATCCGGCAGGCCATGGCGGGCGAGTTCGGACTCCACCCGGTCGGAGGTGACCTCGCCCGGCTCCAGGTTCAGCCGGTCGCCCATGTAGTCCCGCACGGTACGGCCCAGGGCGAGGCCGATGGCCCGTCCGTCCTCGGCCCGCCGGGCTTCGGCCAGCCCGGCCCGGGCCGCTTTGGGCGCCCGCGACCGGCGCACGGCCTCGGGATGGGCTTCGCGCCAGCGTCTCCGCCGCTCCAGCAGCCACGCCCCAACGAACGCGGCCAGAGGAAGGGCGTGGAGGAGCGGCGCGGGCAGGGCGGCCGGGACGGCCAGCCAGGCCGGCCCCGCTCCCGCGAGGGGAGGCAGCGGCTTGAGGTAGAGAATGTCCTCGCCGAGGCGGCGGACGCCGCGGGGGCCCAATGGGCCATCGGGGCCAGGGCCGGACAGCACGTGGGCGGCCGCGTTGTCGGGCATGGTGATCTCCAGGTCGAACGGGCCCCGTGTCCGCGTGACATACCGCTCGCGCAGGGGGTCGAACCAGGTGAACCGGAGTTCGGGGAGGGCGGCCGCGGACGAGCGCGGCACGACCACCTGCTCGAACACCCGGGTGCCGCTGATCCGGGCCTCGCTGAGGTCCGACCGGGTGAGCCGGGGGCTATGGACGCGGAGATGCTCGGACTCGCGGTAGGAAGGCGGCACGACTTCGGTCAGGTTGCCCTGGCCGCGGATGGTCATGGCGATGGTCACCGGCTCGCCCACGGCCACGGCATCGCGATCGAGCGCGGTCTCGAACTCGAACTGCCCGACCGCGCCGGTGAAGTCGTCGGGCTGACCCTCGGCGGGAAGAGGTTTGACGTCGAAGGCAAGAGGACGGGTGAGGAGGTTGACCGGGTGCTGGCGCCCCACGTTGAAGATGCTCTCCGGGAGCATGCGGCGGAACATGGGGTCGTCGAACAGCGGATCGCGCCGGCTCTCCTCGCGGACGATGAGGTTCACCCGCAGGGTGGGAGCGAGTTCGAATCGTCCGGCGGCCACCGGCCGCACCCAGGTCCGGAACTGGCGCACATAGAACAGCCGGCCGTTGATGCGCTCCGGGGTGGCCCGCATCTCCTGGAACCGGCCGATCTCCAGCCCCTGGGTGTCGAAGTCGACCAGCGACACTTCCCCGCCCAGATTGAGGTTCGCATAGTAGATCCGCAGATCGAGGGTGGTGGTCTCCTGCTGGTAGAGGGGCGAACGGCCGATCTCGAGGGTGGCGTACAGCCGGTCGGACAGGGCCTCGCGGGTGTCCCGGGCCTGGGCGGGATCGGGGCGCTCGGTCACCGTGAGCCCCAGGGGGCCCAGCCGGTGCTCCTGGCCATCGAGGGTATAGCGGAGCGGGCCGATGATGTAGCGGCCGGGCCGGTCGGAGGTGACCGAGTAGCGGTACAGGGTGGCCTGGGCGGCCTGCCCCCGCGTGTGGCTGAGCTGGGTCATCCGACCTGCGAAACGGATGGTGAGTCCGGGAACCTGGGGGATGTCGGGCGGAGGCGGATCGGGGTGGTCGGTCACCGAGAACAGCAGCATGGTCCGGTTGCCGGCCACGATAGACTCCTCCTCCAGACTCCACGCCGCCAGGGGCGAGGCCTGGGCGGCGAGGCCGAGCGAAGCCAGCGCGACCGCGGCGGATGCCAGGAGCCGGATTCTCACCAGTCCTTCTCCACCCGCTCGGGCGGGAACTGATGGAGGCGGACCTGCTCTCGGTAGGCCTCCTCCTCCTGGCGCTGGGCGTCGAGGATCCGCTCGGCGTCCTCCGGCGTGAGCTGGGGCGGGTCCGGAGGCGGCGTGGCCAGCTCGGTCGGCTCGTCTCCGGTCTCCGGGGCTTCGGGCTCGTCACCGTTCTCCGGCGGCTCCTCGGGATCATCGTTTCCGTTTTCCGGCGGTGTGGGCGGGGGGGGCGAGGGAGGCTCGTCCTGGTCATCCTCCTCCTCATCGTCGTTCTCGGGCTGGGGCGGCGGGGGCGGCAGCTCCTCGATGGCCTGCTTCAGCCGCCGGGCCAGTTCGAAGTTGGCCTTCAGATCCTCGTCGGCGGGATCGAGGAGCATGGCGTCGCGGTAGGCGTCGAGCGCCTCCTCCAGGTCGGGCAGGGCCTGCCGGGCCTGCTGGGGATCCTGCTCGGCCAGGGCCTGGACGGCGCGGAGCCGGGCGTTGGCCTTATTGTAGCGGGCGGGAACCTGGATGTCCGCGAACCCGGATTCAAGGGCGCGGCGGTAGGTCGCGGCCGCCTCCTCGTGGCGCCCCAGGGCGGCCAGGGCCCGGGCCGCGTTGTAGAGGGCTACCGCCGGGTCGAGCGCCGTGCCCTCGGCCGCCTGGGCCGCCTCCTGATATCGGGCCAGAGCTTCGGCGAGGTGGCCATCCTGCATCCGCTCGTGGCCTTCGCGGAGCAGGTCGCGGGGCCGGGCCGCATGTACCGGCGGACCGGCGGCCCCGGCCAGGAGCAGTAGGAGGGCGGCGCGTCGAAGATGAAACCGGGCGGGCATCACGTCACCCCCTCCTGTCCCCGACGGGGCCGACGGCCGCGGCGCAGCGCGGCCTCCAGGGCGACTACAAGCAGCCCCGGGGCCAGAAACCATGCGTATCGCTCTTCGTGCACCTTGAACAACCTCGACTCGTCCTCCCCCCGTTGCAGGGGGGCGAGCCCCTCCTGGAGGAGGCGCTCGATCCCGTAGTCACCGGGGGCCGTCCGAATATACAGGCCCCCGGTGGCCATGGCCAAGGTCCGCAGGGTTTCCTCGACCAGCCGGCTGTTGACGACATGGCCATCCGGGTCGCGCAGGTAGACGGTGCCGCCCTCCGGACCGGGCACGGGGATCAGGCCGCCCTCGAGCGTGCCCACGCCCATGGCGAACACGCGGATGTTCTCGCGCTGAAGGCGGGGGATGACGTCCTCGACCCGCCCCTCGTGGGCCTCGCCGTCGCCGATGATGAGGATGGCCCGGTCGGCGTCGCGCGGGGAGGCGGCCCGGAAGGCCTGGAGGGCGGTCTCCAGCGCGTCGGCGATGTTGGTGCCGCCCCGGGGGACGACACCCACCCGGATGTCGTCAAGGGAGCCCAGGATGGCCCCGAGGTCGGACGTGAGCGGCGTGTGCACCACGCTGCGGCCGGAGAACGGGACCAGCGCCACCCGGTCGCCGCGCAGATGGGGGACCAGTTCGCGCACCGCGAACCTGGCCTGGACCATGCGGTCGGGGGGCACGTCTTCGGCCAGCATGCTCCGCGAGGTGTCGATGAGGATGGCCAGATCCAGACCATATTCCCGCACCTCCTCCCAGGTGTGTCCCCACTGGGGACGCGCGAGGGCCAGCGCCCAGCCGGTGAGACCGGCCAGCCAGAGAAGGCTGAGCACGAAGGGCCGTCGGGGATGCCAGCCGGGAACCACGGCGGGCTGAAGATCGGGACGCACCAGACGGTCGAGCCGCCGCCGCCGCCGCCGGTGCAGCCCCCACAGGGCCAGGGCCAGCAGCGGCCAGAGCCAGAGCAGGTTCAGCCAGATCGGAGCGCCCCAGCGGATCATGGAAGCCTCCCCAGTCCGCCCAGTTCCAGCATGCCGCCCAGGGCCAGCAGGGCCAGCGAGAAACCCACCAGCGGCGCGAAACGGTCCTCGAACCGGGCCAGATGGCGGATCTCCATCTCCGTGCGCTCCATCTCGTCGATCTCGGCGTAGACCTGGCGGAGCCGCTCCGTGTCGCCGGCCTCGAAAGACAGGCCGCCGGTCATCTCGGCGATGCGGTCGAGGGTCTCGAAGTCGATCTCGAAACGCCGGTACACCGTCCGCGTGCCCCCGAACGGCGCGGGCACCTCGACCGGCGCGGGTTCGTCGGAGCCGAACCCGATGGCATAGACCCGGACCCCCTTCGTCGCCGCCACCTGGGCCGCGTTGAGGGGCGTCAGCGTGCCCGCATTGTTCGCGCCGTCGGTCAGCAGGACCACCACCCGGCTGAGGGCCTCGCTTTCGCGCAGGCGGTTGACCCCGGCCGCGATGGCCGTCCCGATGGCCGTGCCGTCGGTGACGAGATCGGTGTCGACCCGCTCCACCTGGTCGATCACCCACCGGTGGTCGAAGGTGAGGGGGGCGATGGTGAACGGCATGCCCGCGAAGGCGATCAGCCCGATGCGGTCGCCCTCGCGGCTGCGGATGAACTCGACCGTGGCCGCCCGGGCCGCCTCGAGGCGCGTGGTGCGGCGACCCTCCCAGGTCATGTCCTGGGCCAGCATGGAGGTGGAGATGTCGAGCAGGAGCACGATGTCCACCGCCTCGGCCTCCACCCACGACTCGCCCAGCCCGCGCTGGGGCCGGGCCAGGGCGATCACGGCCAGCATCAGCCCCACGCCGTAGCACAGCGGCGGCAGCCAGAGCAGGCGCTGGCGCAGGGAGCGGGGCAGGCCGCCGAGGAGTCTGGCCTCGCTGAAGGTGACCTCGGGCCCGCGCCGGGCCCGGAACCGGAGCCAGAGCACCGGCGGCACCGCCAGCAGCGCCCACAGGATCTGGGGATGCCGGAACATCATGCCGCCTTCACCTCCACCGGGGGCCGCCGGGTCTCCTCCACCAGCCGCCGGGCCGCCGCCAGCACCCGGGCCCGATCTTCGGGGTCCGGTCGGTGGCGGGCGAACTTCACGAGGTCGCAGGCCTCGAGAAACTCCGCCGTGAGCCTCTGCAGGCCGGACTCAAGCCGGTGCGAGGACGCCGCGTCGGCCAGGAACTCCGGGGTGGTCTGTTCCGGCGCGTGCAGGCCCAGCTCGCGCTCGAGGTAGGTGCGCACGATGTCGGAGGCCCGGCGGTAGAAGGGCTCGGGGTCGGGGGCGGTGAACCGCTCGGAGCGGGCCAGCTCATCGAGCGCCCGCAGGGCGAGCACGGCCGGGCTGTGCCGGGGCGCGGTCGGTGCGGCCGGAGCCCGGGGCCGATGGCGGCGGCGGGCCCAGAGCACGGCCAGCGCGGCCAGGGCCAGCGCCCAGGCGGCCAGGAACGCGAGCAGGCCGGGGCCCAGCCAGCGGGCGGGCCAGGACACCGCCGGCTTGTCGGGCCGGAGCGCGACCGGCTCGTCGCCGTCCGGAAGCACCGAGCGCACGGGGAGGGTGGCGTCCACCGCCAGCGTCGTCTCTTCGCCGTCGGCCCCGAAGATGCGGACGGGATCGCGGAACAGGTCAAGATCGCCGGTCTCGAACGGCACCACCCGGAACCGGGCCAGGGTCCGGCCCGGGATACGCTCGCCGGCGGGCACCGGAACC
>PXDE01000319.1 GCA_003566475.1 PVC group bacterium
GAAGGTTCTGGTGGGCACCCGGGCTCTGCTGGAGGATGCGGGCACGGCCATTCCCGAGGCGGCGGCCGAGGCCCTGTCGCGGCTGGAGGACGAGGCCAAGACGGCCATGCTGGTCGCGGTGGACGGCACGGTCGCGGGAATCGTCGCTGTGGCCGACCGGCTGAAGGATGACAGCCAGGAGGCCGTGAAGGCCCTGGCCGGCTTCGGCATGGCGCCGGTGATGATGACCGGCGACAACCGGCGCACGGCCGAGGCGGTGGCCCGCGAGGCGGGGATCGACCGGGTGCTGGCCGGGGTGATGCCCGAGGACAAGGCCGGGGAGGTGAAGCGCCTGCAGGAGCAGGGCGAGGTGGTGGCCATGGCCGGCGACGGCATCAACGACGCCCCCGCCCTGGCCCAGGCCGACGTGGGCATCGCCATGGGCACGGGCACCGACGTGGCCATCGAATCGGGAGATCTGGTGCTGGTGAAGGGCGACCTCACCGCCGTGGTCAGGGCCGTCCGCCTGAGCCGGGCCACCTTCGCCAAGATCCGCCAGAACCTGTTTTGGGCCTTCTTCTACAACGTGGTGATGATCCCTCTGGCCGTGCTGGGCCTGATGCACCCGGTCCTGGCCGAGATCGCCATGGCCGCCAGCTCCATCAACGTGGTGTTCAACTCCCGCCGACTCCAGAAGGCGCGGCTGTAGCCCGTAGCTGCGCCCGCGGAGGGCGTGGCAGGCGCGTGGGGGAGAAGCTGGCGCACCGGGGAAGACAGCACTCAGAAGGGCCACGTCGGAGCGTGGCCCCACGTAGGTCCACCCTCCGAGGTGGACCGTCTGCGCCTGGGGGGGAGACCAGGCGCCAGGTGGTGCTGCCACCTCCTTCCGGCTTCGCGCAGACGCTTCGCTACGCCGCGACGGGGGCGTCGGTAGCTACGCGGTTGTGGTTGACGCCCCATCATTGCCCGCTTATGTTTGGGGCATGAAGCCTGATGCCAAGACCCGGGCCTACCTGTCCGAGATCGGTCGTCGCGGGGGGCGACGGAGCCGCCGTCGTCTGACCCCCGAGGACGCCCGCGACATGGTGCGCGTCCGGGAGGCCCGTAAAGCCTTCCGGACCTACTATGCGCAATGCTTCTGGTTCATCCGGCCGGACTGGAGGATCACCCGGGAAGAGGTGCCGGAGGTGGCCCGGGGCCTGCGGAAGTACGGGGGACGCAAGGGCTTCGAGCTGGCGGCCAGATTATGCCCCTAACCGACGTCCAGGAGCGGATCCTCAGGATACTGGCCGCCCACCGGTCGCCGGACAGCTATGTGGCCGGGGCCACGGTCCTCCATCGCGACCCCCGGTCGCCTCGATACTCTCAGGATCTGGACCTGTTCCACGACCTCGAGGAGAGCGTGGCCCTGTGCGCGGAGGCCGACGCGGCGGCGTTGACCGAGGCGGGATGCGCGGTCGAGTGGGTGCTGAAGTCGCCGGCGTTCCGGCGTGCCGTGGCGACATTGGACGGACGGACGATGAAGATCGAATGGGCCCAGGATTCCGCCTTCCGATTCTTCCCGGTGGTGAAGGACGAGCGGTGCGGCTACCGGCTGCATGAGGCGGATGCGGAGGTGAACAAGATCCTCGCCCTGGCCGGGAGACAGGAGGCCCGGGATCTCGTGGATGCCGTTCACCTGCACGAGACCCGGCTCCATCTAGGAGCCCTCGCGTGGGCGGCCTGCGGCAAGGATCCCGGGTTCACGCCGGATTTCCTGCTCGACCAGGCGGCCCGACATGTCGCCTACCGGCAGGAGGATCTGGATCGCCTCCAGCTCGCGCATCCCCTCGACGTGCGCGACCTGAAAACTCGGTGGCTGGCCGCTCTGGAGTCGGCGCAGTCCCTGGTGGCCCGGCTGCCCCCGGCCGAGGTGGGCTCCCTGTACCTGGACGTTTCTGGGGATCCCGTGACTCCGGATCCCGATGCGAAGGGGTTTCAGGCCCTGCACAGGCATGTCGGGCGCGTTCGCGGGGCCTGGCCTGTAGTCGGCTGAACATCCTAGGGCGTGGCGTGTCCGTTCAGAGAGGAAGGCTATCCGCCGAGGCGATTCACCACGTAAGCCAACAGCGGCCAGAAGACAAGGCCGCACAGGACGAGCGTCCAGACGGGGAGCTTGCGGAGCACGTAATGCTCGAGAAAGAACCAGGCTGACACGTAGGCGGTAAGTGCCGCCACGACGGCCCAGATTGGGGCTCGATTCAGAAACTCCATGCCTCCGACCACGAACACCCCGACGGCCAGAGGGAAGAATGCAAGCACCGTTCCCCATTCGCGCCGGTCCTGGGCGGTGGACGGTTCCAGCCGTTCGCCCATGGTGATGCGAAGGAGGAGCATCCTGTGCCAGAGCTTCATTCCGGGAGTCCTACGCTCGTCGAGCAGGATGTTGGTGTCCAGAAAGACCCGGTTCACCGGTGAGGGCCGTACTTGGCAAAGAGGGCGTCCTGCCGCAGAGCTTCCGGTGTTCCGCGTGCCGGCTGTCGGACCAGGCGAAGGGCTCTGGCGGTGAGTGGCGCGGGCCGACCCCGCGAAGTCGGCCTCGCCCCGGCGTCCGTCTCATGGGCGGCCATGCCCCGGACCAGATTGGCAAACATCGCGGATACGCTGGTGTTCCGGCGCCGAGCGATCCGCTTTGCCTCCGCCACCACCTTCTCGTCCACGCTCAGGGTCAGTTTGGTCATGTCGCCGCTCCTACGTATTGAACGCGGAAGACTTCACGCGATGGGGACGTGATGGGCAACTGGAGCAGGAGGCTCCGAATCCGCACGCACGCCATCTCCTTGGCCCCAACACCCTGGCGTCTTCCCGGCCTAGTTCCACCCGATCTGCACGGACGCCGCGCCTGCCCATCGGCGGGGGGCTAGAATGCTTCCGGTAGGCCGGAGGACCGGCACGCCGCGACAGGAAACCGATCCTTTCCGTACCGTTGACTCCGTCGGCCCCAGCCCTGTAGTCTGCCTGCGATGGCCCGTCCCGCCCTACTTCGCCAGGCTCCATGAGCCTCTGGAAGCCGGTCTCCAAGAATCTGCGAGCCGAAGTCTATTGGGCTGCCGGGGAAGCTCGCCTCCAGGAGGCCGAGCACCTGCTCGTCGACTTCCCTTCCGGTGCCGTCTATCTTGCTGGGTATCTGGTCGAGTGCCACCTCAAATGGGCCCTATGCCGACGCGAAGGCGTCGATTATCTCCATGATCTCTCCGAACCCGGACTCGCCGACCGGCTGACGAGTGGCCGCGGCCATGATGTCGAGACGCTTTGCGAGGTCGCCGGCTACGATGTACATATTGGCCGGAACGAGAGTGTTCGCAGAGCGTTTCAGGTGGCGTCCTGGTGGAACCCGGGCCTGCGCTACCGTGCGGACTTCGCACAGGCCCGCGAGGCGGTAAAGTTCCTGGCCGCTGTTCGGGTATTGCGTGATGACATCCGTGTATGGGCGAACGTGTAGGGAGGAGACAAGCCATGATGAGCATCGATCAGGTGAAGGACGCGCTAGAGGCCATTGCCAGAGATCTCCGCCTCGGGGATCGCGAACCCGAAGTCGAGCTCTCCCGCCGATGGATCCATGTGGTCTTCACGAGCGACGCCTTCCGGGGCATGACTCAGGGGCAGCGGGAGAACCTCGTCTGGCGGGAGTTCGAGCGGAGGCTGGACGACGAGACCATCCTCGCCATCACCCAGTGCTACCTCCTGACTCCCGAGGAGCGTGAAGAAGCCCTGGCCCGGTAGGCGGGGATCAAGGCGTTGGCTAAGGTGGGTGGACTAAGGTCCAGGGACCAGGGACGACGGACCAAGGACCAAGGACAGACATCGCGCATCCCGAATCGCCCTGTGTCTCAACCTTTGCTCCGGCGGACGCATCACGCCCGTGGCTTTCCCTGACCTCTGAACCCTGACCCCTCACCCTTCTGCGGCATCCGGATGGTCCGGGCGTTGACTCTCCTCGATGTCACGCCCACCATGCCCGGCAACGCAACCGCCCAAGGGAGTTCCCATGCCCGCATCCACGGACCCGAAGCGCCCCAACGTCATCGTCTTCTTCACCGACCAGCAGCGGTGGGATTGTTCGGGGCTGCATGGCAATCCTCTGGACCTGATGCCGACCTTCGACCGGCTGGCCCGGGCGGGGACCCATGTGGCGAACAGCTTCACCTGCCAGCCGGTCTGCGGCCCGGCCCGGGCCTGCCTGCAGACCGGCACCTACGCCACCACCACCGGCTGCTGGCGCAACGGCATCGGCCTGCCCGCCGACCGCAGGCGCTTCCCCACGATGGCCTCCTGCTTCAACCAGGCCGGCTACCGCACCGGCTACATCGGCAAATGGCATCTGGGAGGCAAGGAGGGCCAGGTCGGCGGCGGGCGGGGCGCGGTGCGGGCCAGCCATCGCGGCGGCTATCAGGACTGGCTGGCCACCGAGGCCCTGGAGTTCTCGGTGGACGAGTATCACACCATCCTCTACGACAATCATAACCGGCCCGTGCCCCTTCCCGGCTACCGGAGCGACGCCTGCGCCGACGCGGCCATCCGCTATGTCCACGAGCATCGGGACGATCCGTTCTTCCTCATGGTCTCCTTCATCGAGCCGCACCACCAGAACGACAAGGACGACTATCCGCCGCCCGCGGGCTACCGCGAGCGCTACGCCGGCCGGTGGACCCCGCCGGATCTGGCCGCGCTGCCGCACTGGAAGTGGCGGCAGGACCGGCAGGAGGGCGACCCCATGCGGATCGGCGGCACCGCCCAGCAGCATCTGGGCGGCTACTGGGGCATGGTGAAGCGGCTCGACGAGGCGCTGGGCCGGCTCACGGACGCGCTGATCAGCCTCGGTCAGCTCGACCACACCATCGTGGTCTTCACGTCCGACCACGGGTGCCATTTCAAGACCCGCAACGCCGAGTACAAGCGGTCCTGCCACGACGCCTCGATCCGGGTGCCCACCATGCTCCACGGGGGGCCGTTCACCGGGGGCGGCGAACTGTCCCAGCTCGTGTCGCTGGTGGACCTGCCGCCCACCCTGCTCGACGCCTGCGGCATCCCCGTGCCGGAGACCATGCAGGGCCGCAGCCTGCTGCCCCTGGTCCGCCGCGACCCCGTCGCCCTCGCCGACTGGCCCGAGGAGGCGTTCGTGCAGATCAGCGAGTCGCAGATCGGCCGCTGCGTGCGCACCCGGCGCTGGAAGTACAGCGTGTGCGCCCCGCCCGACGCCACCGTGAGCGGTGGCGCCTCGGACCGATATGAGGAGGAGTACCTCTACGACCTCGCCTACGACCCCTACGAGCTGTGCAATCTGGTCAACGTGGACTCCCATGCGGCGGTGCGCGAGAAAATGCGCGAGCGCCTACTGCGCCGCATGGCCGACATCGGCGAGGCTCCCGCGCAAATCGACCCCAGCCCGCTCCCGGCGGTCCGCGGCGGCCAGCGCACGGTGAGCGAGGCCGAGGTGCGGAGCTGATTCACGGGCAGGCCTAGGGCGGCGAGGAACCACCAACGGCACGAACGACTCGAGGGGGGGGGCGATCAGGCCCGGAATGGGGACGCGCGAACCCGTAGCTGCGTCCGCCAAGGACGTGGCATGCGCGGTGCGGGAGGAAGGCGCGCTGGGCGGGGCGGCCACCTCCTTCCTGCTTCGCGCAGACGCTTCGTCACGACAGGAGCGTCGGGAGCTTCGGG
This sequence comes from PVC group bacterium, assembly GCA_003566475.1. Lineage (GTDB taxonomy): Bacteria > Verrucomicrobiota > Kiritimatiellia > SS1-B-03-39 > PXDE01 > PXDE01. The sequence continues at coordinate 5,683 of PXDE01000319.1, forward strand.
ATGTAGCTACGCCCGCCAAGGGCGTGGCCGAGGGTGGAGCGGGCCTGGGCGGCGCGGAGCCCGTGGCCGAACGCGCCAAGCGTTTGGCCGACTGCGAGAACGAGCTTGGCCAGGTGCGAAGCTCCTCTGCCGGCGGATTCCACATCGGAACCTTCGCGGGCATCTGGGGCGCCGCGGCCGAAGTCGAATAGCGTCGGGGGGCGGGGACTGCCGTGGCGGCCGTGTACCGGATCGATGCCGCCATCGGGGACGGAGGGATCACCGGCCGCCATCAGGGCGCGATGGGAGTCGCCTGGTCGGCGGAGGGAGAGATTCGTGAACAAGCCGTAGCGACCGGCCCCTGACGTTCGCTGGCCCAGGTCCCCGGGGCCGCGTCTCCCTCAGCGAATCAAGGCCCGGCGGAACGGAACTCCAATGTCTGCACCGCGTCGCGCGGGATCCGCACAGGGCCCATTCTTAGGTACGTTCCCTCCAGAACGGTCCCATCGACGGCGACCTGAGTCAGCCGGAACTCCGACCCGTCTCGGAGGCTGACCTGGACGCCAGGCTCGTCAGGTGCCGTGGCTCCCTGCCGAATCTGACCCAGCACCACCGACTGAACACGGTCCAGGGGCAGGCCGAATTCGGTCGCCGCCGACCGGACGGACGGAGGCTGGCCGTCCCGAAGTTGGAGATCGCCCCGGATCACATCGCCATTGGTGAACTGAACCCGACTTTCCCGTCCTGCTCCAGCGGCTGCCTCCGCCGGTTCGGCAGGAGGGAGGGGGCCACGAAACGGTCGCACCTCAAGTCCGGTGATGGCGGTCAGGGGAACGTTGTCCGGATTCAGGAAGGTGAGGAACCCGCCCCGACGGGCCATGCCCTCGGGATCCCGGATTCGGATCTCCTCTTTCCCGTCGATCCAGACGCCCAGCTCCGAGGTCTCCGGCTGCACGATCACCTCGATGTGGAACCGGCCCGGCATGCCTTCCCGGGCGACTTGGGCCAGGGTCGGACCGCCGGCCCGCAGGGTGACCTCAGCCCCGAAAACCCTTCGTCGCGGCGGGGCCTCGATCTGCTCC
>PXDE01000428.1 GCA_003566475.1 PVC group bacterium
ACGCGGTGGGGTGGGCACGGCACGCTGGAGCAGGCAGCCAAACGCTCGGCGCGTTCGGCTACGTAGCTGCGTCCGCCAAGGGCGCGGCCTTGCGCGGTGGGGTGGGTCAGGAGCGCTGGGCGCCCCTCCGGGCCATACCCCTGGCCTCTCGCCGGGACGCCCTCAGATGCGAGACAGCGTCGCGAGTATGGATCGGATGTCGCGCAAGAAGACCGGCAGATAGGCTTCCGCCGTGTAGGCCCGATCATCCTCGACATGGAGACCCACTCCGCTTCCCTGCAAATCGTCACGAGCCGCCCGCATGGCGGTCCTCATCTTTGACGACACGATGTAATCGTCGGCACGCTTCTCATCGAGGGCCCAGGCATCCCGCCAGATCCTGGTCATCCCTCGGGTCAGCAGCCGCCAATTCACCCACTGAGGAATCGAGGCGTCCGTCGGGTATAGGATGCCTCTCCAGCTCTCCCGATCCAGCCCAAAGGTCTTCGTCCTTCCTGCGGTTCGGACCGAGGCAAAGCCCGCGTCCCCCAGCCTATTCAGGATTTCCTGCACCCGCATGTGATTGTAGCCAAGCTGACCCGCGATCCCGCGCGCGTGCCCGCCTCCGGTGGCCAGCAGATAGACCATGACATCCGCCTGCACGCCAATTCCGAACAGGGTACGGCTTCTGAACATGAGGTTCGATGCGGCCTTGAGATTGACCGGTTTCGCCACGGCACGGGGCCGGCCAGCCTCGCGCAGGAGGCCGTAGGCCGCGAAATGGGGGTCCGAGCCGACGGCATCTGAGCTGCCCCCGAAGGGAATCGTGTGGATGAGCGGCTGGGATGGCCTGAACGCGGCCTCCTTGTTCCTCCGAGCGATGCCTCTCCACTTCATGGACTTGTCCAGATCGCACATCCACGCCGCCATGGCGCCCATGACCGCAGGCGATCCCGTCCCGTCCCGCGCCATGATGGAGGACAGGCGTTGGGTGTTGACCCAGAAGCCGTTCACCCTCAGCCAGTCCAGAGCCAGGTCGAATGTCCGCGCATCATGGCGGCCCATTTCGCTCGTGAAGGCCAGGAGGGGTTCGGGGTCAATCACCCATGCGCCCGCGGCTCCCTCGGATGTGCCGGGCACACCCAGTCGGCACCATTGCCTCCATAGGAAGTCGACCAGACCTTCGTACAGGTCATTCCGGAATCTCGTCAGCGATGTGGTCATAGCCTAAAGCCTCCAGGACACGCCTTACCTGTTCTCGGAACCATGGGGAGGTCGCCCTTCCCAGGAGCCAGCCCACGGAGGCCCTCAGATCTTCCTCTGTCGGCCGTATGCGCAGGGCAAGGTCTTCGAAATGTCGCGGCTGCGCCCTCGGGTCCGCCGCCGCCAGTAGCTTGAAATGCACCTGATCCCTGCGACCCACGAAGTAGGCCGTAAGGCAGGGGCCATAGTCCCGGCGTTCCCATCGACGGGTCATGCCGTCTGGTGGCCCGTACACCGCAAGCACGTCCCCCGGTCCCATGTTCAGCCAGTCCTCGGCCAGATCCAGATCTCGGCCCACGTCTGCGACGATCTGGCGGAACGAATCAGGCAATTCTCGATCCGGCCGCAGGACCAGTCCCTCATCGGATTCCTCTACCACCGCAAGCACATCCACATCCCGGGTGGTCCTGCGGGCGATGTTCAGCACGTTCAGGGCGCTCCCGCCGCAGATCACCAGCGCGATGGGATCGGCATACTCGTACGCCATGCGGGTTCCCAGCCGCTGGAGCGCTCCTTCGATCTGCTCGGGATTCGCGAAACTCATGATCACACTCTAGCATACATTATGGATGCTACAATATCATTTTTTCGACTTGGCGCCGGGGGGTCGGTCGTGCACAGAACTGTAGACCATGCGGCCAAACGCTTCCGTCTTCGCCCTACGGGCTACGCCCCCTCGGCACACTCGGGACAAGGCGCGACAGGCGGCGCGTTCGGCTCCGTAGCTGCGCCCGCGGAGGGCGCGGCCTAGCGCGGCGGCCAGCGCACGGCGCGTTGGATCATGCGGCCAGGCCGTTGACGCAGCCATCCAGCTTGTGGACAGGGGGGCGAATGTCTTGATCGGTCACATCAGACCGGCGACTTCTCTCAGTCGCCGGAGCAAAATGGGACGACGCATCTGGCTGGCGGGGTCGCCGGGCAGGTGGCCGGGAAGTGCCTCCAGGAACCGCCGGTCGGCGAGCAGACCCCGCAGGCCTTGGACGACGAAGTTCCGCAGCGCATCAGGGGCCGACGCCATCTCCTCGCGGAGAGAGGACCGCCCGTCAACCACGGCGATCAGATCCTCCAGATCGTGGCTGCCGTAGTAGTCCTCCCCGCCTCGGTCCTTAAACGCTTCGATCTTGGTGGCCAGAAAGCATGAGGCGTTGATCACCCGTACGTCCATGTCCCCGATGCGGCGGAGTTCGGCGGTATCCATAGCCAGGCCGAACCAGCGGCCACTCCATTGGCCGGAGGGATCATGGGCAGGCATCACGTCCACAAGGACTCCGTCTCCAACCACCCATCGGCATCGGGGCGCACCCTCCGAGACGTCGTGTCGGAAACCAAGCTCGCGAAGCTTCTGCTCCAGGTTGGAATACCCGATCCGGGTCGTCACCTGAACGACCACGTCCACGTCCTTCGTTGGCCGGACCTCCTGGATGGCCAGATCGTCTATCAGCAAAGGCACGGCGGCTCCGCCCACGAGGATGTGCCTCTCCTGGAGTGGGGCCAGCTTCCGAAACACGGTGGCGATGGCGTCCGCATCAATGGGGGCCATGTGCCAACCGCCGGGTGACGATGCTTTTGGCGAGATCCCGTTCGCGGGCCCGGCCGGAACGGATGGCGTCGGCCAGGGCCAGCCACTCGTGGAGTTGGGGATCGCGAAGGGCGGCATAGGGAACGGACTTGAAGAGCGGCGAAAGAGACGGGCCGCGCACCGAGCCTTCAGGATCCGGCCACACCGGCACCTGCTCATCCGAGGCCAAGACCGCCTTGGCCAGTTCGCCCACACCGAAGCTGGTGGGAACGCCCCGGGTCATGCGGCCCACTTCGGCGGGAAAGGCGTATTGCAGGCCATGGACCAGGAATTCAGCCAGGGCCTGACGCCGAACCCACTTCGCCCACGGATCGAGAAGCTGGGCGGTGGCGGCCCGCTTGACCGACTGGTGGGCCCCGCCCACGCTGATCCCCAGCGCCTTTGCCATGTCGGCATAGGAATCAGGCCAGCCTCGGGCGAGGATGTAAAGGCAAACTAGGATGTCCTGTCCCTTGATATACATGCGGATACACTATTCGTGAACGATGAATGATGCAAGGCGGGACATCCGTTTCCGGGTGGCTGCATCAAGGAGCCAATCTGTTGGTTCCCCAGCGTGCATGGCCCCGTAGCTACGTCCGCCAAGGACGCGGCCGACGTGGTGGGCTGGGAACAGAACCGCAGATCATGCGGCCAAACGCTTCCGTCTTCGCCCTACGGGCTACGCCGCGACAGGTGGCGCGTCCGGCTACGTAGCTGCGCCCGCCGAGGGCGCGGCCACACGACCTAGACGGGGCAGGGCGCGTTGAAGCAGGCAGCCAAACGCTTGGCGCGTTCGGCTACGGGTTGGCCACACGCGGAAGCACCGCACGGCCGGTGCAGGCTCGGACAGGTCGGACCCATCGGACCCGGCTTCGCCCGCCTTCGCACGGCTCCGGCGGACACGGCGCAGGCGCTTCGCCGCGGCGGGCCCGTCGGACCCATCGGACCCATCGGACGGGTCGGACAAGCTGGATCCCATAGCTCCGCTCGCGCTGGGAGGGGTGCTCGGCACGCCTTCCTTTCCACTTCGTAAATCGTCAGCTTGCCCGACGAAGCGTCTTCGCGAAGTCGGGTCAATCTTCGGTTTCCCCACCCTCCTTCAGGTTTCAGGTTTCAGCCTTCAGGTTTCAGCTTTCCGGCTTCTTCCTCCTCCCCTACGCTGCCTCCCATGCACTGGCTTCAACCCGCGTGGCTTCTGGTTCTGCTGCCGCTGGCGGTGGCGTGGTGGATGTGGCCGCTGGCCGGGCGGGTGACGCGGGGGCTGCGGCTGGCGGTGTTCGTGCTGCTGGGGCTGGCCGCCGGCCGTCCCGCCGTGCGCCTGCCCGCCCGCGGCGGGAGCGTGGTGGTGGTGGCCGACCGCAGCGCCTCCATGCCCGCCGACGCCGAGCCCCGCCAGCGCGAGATCATCGCCCGCCTCGAGGCCTCCCGCCCCCGGGGATTCGACCTCGGCGTGGTGGCCTTCGGCGAGTCGGCCCAGGTCGAGCAGGTGCCGCATGCCGGAGTGTTCTCCGGCTTCCAGGCCACGGTGGGACGGCACGGGACGCGGATCGACCTCGCCCTCGAAGCCGCCCTCGATGTCCTTCCCGCCGACGGGCCGGGCCGCATCCTCCTGCTCTCGGACGGGCTGGAGACCGGGCCCGAGCCCTTCCCCCTGGCCGCCCGGACCCGCGCCCGGGGGGTGGCCATCGATGTCCGGGAGATGAGCCGGCCCACGGGGCAGGATCTGGCCGTGGCCTCGGTGGACGCCCCGGCCCGGGTCGAGCCGGGCGAGGGGTTTCTCATCACCGCCTGGATCCAGTCCCCCGAGGCCACCGAGGCCGAGATCCGGCTGGAGCGGGGCGGGGCCCTGCTGTCGGCGGGAACCCGCCGCCTCGACCGGGGGCTCAACCGCGTGGTCTGGCGCGACCTCGCCCCCGCGCCCGGCACCCTGTCCTACCTGATCACCGTCCGCTCCGACCTCCGCGACCCCGTGCCCGAGAACAACCGGGCCCGGTTCCTGATCGGGGTGGACGGCGACAAGCCCATCCTGCACCTGGCCGAACGGGAGGACTCGGGGCTGGCCGCCGCCCTGACCCGGGGCGGACTCCCCATGGTGGCCCGGGCCGCCGACCGGGTGAGCCTCGACCTCGAGACCCTGTCCGGCTACCGGGCGGTGGTGATCGAGAACCTGCCCGCCGGCCGGATCGGGGCCTCGGGCATGGAGGCCCTGGCCGCCTGGGTGCAGCAACTGGGCGGGGGGCTCTATCTGACCGGGGGCGAGCGGGGGTTCGGCCCCGGCGGCTACTACCAGTCGGCCCTGGATCCGGTGCTCCCGGTGTCCATGGAGCTGCGGGCCGAGCACCGCAAGTTCTCGGTGGCCATCGCGGTGGTGCTCGACCGGTCGGGCAGCATGATGGCTCCGGCCGGCGGGGGGCGCACCAAGATGGACCTGGCCAACATGGGCACCGCCCAGGTGCTGGACATGCTCAGCCCCATGGACGAGTTCGCGGTGCTGGCCGTGGACACCCGCCCCCATGTGGTGGTGCCCCTGTCCCCGGTGTCCGAGGCCCGGGCCCAGCGGCAGCGCATCCTCCGCATCGAATCCCAGGGCGGCGGCATTTTCGTGTACGAGGGGCTCCGGGCGGCGGGGCAGGAGCTGATGAAGTCCAAGGCCGCCAACCGGCACATCATCCTCTTCGCGGACGCGGCCGACGCCGAGCAGCCGGGGGATTACATCAACCTGCTCGAGGCCTTCCTCAAGGCGGGCATCACCGTGAGCTCGGTGGGCCTGGGCACCCCGGCCGACGTGGACGCCTGGCTGCTGGAGGACGTGGCGAAACGGGGCGACGGCCGGGTGTTCTTCACCCGCGAGGCCGACGAGCTGCCCCGCCTGTTCGCCCAGGACACCTTCGCGGTGGCCCGCAACGCGTTCATCAAGGAGCCCACGGCGCTCACCCCGACGCCCATCCTGGAGACCCTGGCCGGGCGCCGGTTCGGCGTTCCGCCGGCCGTGGGGGGCTACAGCCTGACCTACCTGCGGCCCGAGGCGGACCTCGCCCTGGCCACCGCCGACGAGAACACGGCCCCCGCCCTGGCCTCGTGGGCGGCCGGGCTGGGCCGGGTGGCCACGTTCACCCCGGAGGCCGACGGCGAGCATGCCGGGCCGTTCGCGCAGTGGGAGCACGCGGGCGCCCTGCACGCGAGCATGGTCCGCTGGGTGGCCCGCGACCGGCGGGAGCTGCCGGGCGGGCTCTGGCTCGACCACCGGCTGCGCGACGGGGTGTGGCGGATCGAGCTGCACCTCGACCCCGAGATCCTGCCCCCGCGGGATCTGGGCGCCCCCCAGGCCCTGGTCCTCCGTTCGCGCGGGTCGGAGCCGGTGGTCTCGACCCGGATCCCGTTCCGGTGGGAGACCGGGGACCGGCTGGCCGCCGACGTGACGGTGGGGGCCGAGGACACGGTGCTGGCGGCGGTGCAGGGGGGCGACCGCGATCCGGTGGCCCTGCCGCCCCAGCGGCTGCTGTACTCGCCGGAGTTCCAGCCGGTCGATTCCCGCAAGGGCCGCGACACCCTGCGGGCGCTGGCCGAGATCACCGGGGGGCAGGAGCGTCTGAACCTCGACGCCATGTGGGCGGACCTGCCCCGGCTTCCGCGGTGGATCGAGATCGCGCCATGGCTCATCGCCCTGGCCGCGTTCGCCTTCGTGCTCGAGATCGCCTGCCGCCGCCTGGGCTGGTTCGCCCCCGGGCCGAGGATCGCGGAGGCGGGCGACGCCCCGGGCGAGCGCCTGGGCCGCCTGCGGCGGTATCGGGGGCCGGTCCTGGCCGAACCGAAGGCAGCGAAGAAGCCCAAGGCCCCGCGGAAACCGCAGGATGCGGGTTCAGGCGGCCCGTCCTCCGCCCTCGCCGAAGCCCGCCGCCGCGCCCGCGAGCGGG
>PXDE01000346.1 GCA_003566475.1 PVC group bacterium
CCCGCCACGCCCGGGCCCTGCTCGCCTCGAACGGTTGCCCCGGACGCGATCCTGGGGCATGATGCCGAAACAGGAGTCCACCCATGTCCGATGACGCCCTCTACGAGCAATGGATCTGCACCTGCTGCGGCTACGTCTATGACCCAGCCGTGGGCGACCCCGAGAACGGCATTCCTCCGGGAGTCGAGTTCGTGAACCTCCCCCCCGGCTGGGTCTGCCCGCTCTGCAAGGCGCTGCAGTCGGACTTCGACCGGCTCTAGATCCCGCATGGGCACCCCGGGCCCGCCGGACAGGGCGCCGCTGGTGGAGTGGGAGCGGATCACGGCCGGTCCCGGCCCCTGGACGCCGCTGGACACCCGGTCCGGGCATTACGCCTACCTGGTGGAGGCCGGGCGCATCCGCATGGAGATCGGAGGGACGGTCCACGAGGCGGGACCGGAGGGCCTTCTGTGGGCCGGGAGCGGCGTGCTCCGGCGGCTCCACTGGGGGGCCGACGATCCGGCCACCGGCTGGGTGGTCCGCATCCGCAACCGGACGCTCGGGCTGACCTCGGATGCCGACCTCGTGGCCTTGCACGCCCTGCTGCGCCTGGGCCGTCTCGGAGAACGGGTGGGCGCGCTTCCCTGCCGTCCCGCGACCGTGGCCATGCTGCGGGCCCGGCTCGTGGCCTCCCCCGCCCCGGCCGGGCCGATGGCCCAGAAGGCCCTGCTGTTCGACCTGCTCGACGCCCTGCTGGCCGACCCCGACCTGGTCCGGGCGCTGGAGGGGCTGGGCGGGAGGCGGTCCCCGTCGGCCGCGCTGGTCCGGGCCATCCAGCACATGGAGGCGCATGCCCACGAGCCGCTGTCCGTGCCCGGGCTGGCCCGGATGGCGGGCCTCAGCCGGTCGCAGTTCCACCGCCGGTTCCGGGAGGTCATGCCGGCCACGCCGCACGCGTACCTGCGGAGGCTCCGGGTCGGACGGGCGGCCCGCCTGCTGGGGGAGACCGACCGCACCGTGCTCGACGTGTCCCTGGCCTGCGGATTCGGCAGCGTGAGCCGCCTCTACGACGCCTTTCACCGGGTCCTGGGCCGCCCGCCGGGACAGATGAGGCGGCCGGAATAGCTTGTCCCCCCCGGACAACCGTTCTACAAAGGATGGTCCGGGCGCCCGGTATCCGGCCGGCGACCCGATAGGCCGATTCAAATTGGAAAGGAGCTGATTCCGGCATGAAGGGCATTGATCTCGCCGACGTCCGCGCCGTGGCCCTGCTCGGGCACACCCACAGCGGAAAGACCACTCTCATCGATTCCATCCTTCACCGGCTCGGGGTGAGCGACCGACAGGGGTCGCCCGCCCAGGGCAGCAGCTTCTGCGACATCAATCCCGAGGAGAAGGACCACAAGTTCACCATCTGGGCCAAGCCCTTCTTCGCCACCTACACCACCCGGGACGGGCACAAGAGCGAGTTCGTCCTCATCGACACCCCCGGCTACGGCGAGTTCTACGGAAACGTGGTGGCGGCCACCCGGGCGGCCGACGCCGGACTGGTCGTGGTCGACGCCGCCGAAGGCATCCAGGTCGGCACCAACCGGGCCTGGCGTCGCTGCGAGGAGCGGGCGATCCCGCGCGGGATCGCCATCACCGGCCTGGACAAGGACAATACCTCTTTCGCGTCCACGGTGGCGGCGCTCCAGGAGGCCTGGGGGCCCCAGTGCATCCCGGTGGTCCTCCCCCAGCCCGATCTTTCCGGGGTGATCAGCGTCCTCGACAGCCGGGATATCCCCGCCGAGCTGGAGGCGGAGGTGCGTGAGCTCAAGACCAAGGTTCTCGAGGCGGTGGCCGAGACCGACGACTCGCTGATCGAGAAATACCTGGGCGGAGAGGAGCTGACCCCGGAAGAATTCGCCCGGGGCCTCCACGGCGCGGTCAACCACGGGGCTCTCGTTCCCATCTTCGCCACCCTGCCCATGCGCGAGGCCGGGATCGAGGAGCTGCTGGAGGGTATCCACCATCTGTTCCCCAGCCCCGACTACCACGAGGTGCCCGACGAGGCGGGCGCCGCGGTCGGCCTCGACCAGGACGCCCCGTTCTGCGGATTCGTGTGGCGGACGGTCAACGACCCCTTCATCGGCCATGTGGTGTTTGTCCGGGTCGTCGGCGGCACCCTCCGCGCCGACTCGGAGATCTTCAACGCCACCCGGGGCCACAAGGAGCGGGTGGGGCACCTGTACGTGGTGAACGGGGCCAAGCAGGAGGCGGTCCGGGAGGCCCACGCCGGCGACACCGTGGCCATGCCCAAGCTCAAGAGCACCTACACCAACGACAGCCTGTGCGCGGCCGGGCAGGAGATCCGTCTCGAGCCCATCCATTTCCCGATCCCCGTGATGTCCGTGGCCGTGAAGCCCAAGCTCGACGCCGACGAGGAGAAGCTGGGCGCGGGCCTGACTCGGGTCGCCGAGGAGGATCCCACCCTCCGGGTCGAGCGCAACCCGGAGACCAAGGAGCTGGTCCTCTCCGGCCTGGGCGACATCCACATCAATGTCTCCCTGGAGCACATGCAGCAGCGGAACAAGGTCGAGGTCGACCTCAGCCCCCCCCGCATCGCCTACCGCGAGACCATCACCGCCCAGGGCGAGGGCCACTACCGCCACAAGAAGCAGTCGGGGGGGCGCGGCCAGTACGGCGAGGTCTTCCTGCGTCTCGAGCCCCTGGCCAACGGCGACGAGGAGTGGTTCGTCAACAAGATCGTGGGCGGGGTGATCCCCGGAAACTTCATCCCGGCGGTGGAGAAGGGCGTGGCCGAGGCCCTCCAGCGCGGGGTGGTGGCCGGATACCCGGTCGAACGGGTCAAGGCCACCGTGTACGACGGCTCCTACCATGACGTCGACTCCTCGGAGATCGCGTTCAAGATCGCGGCCGCCCGGGCCTTCACCGAGGGCATGCAGAAGGCCCGCCCCGTGCTGCTGGAGCCGGTGATGAAGCTGACCATCGACGTGCCCGACCGCTTCCTGGGCGACGTCACCGGCGACATGAGCCAGCGCCGGGGCCGGGTGCTCGGCATGGAGCCCCACCAGGGCCTGCAGCGGATCACCGCCGAAGCGCCTCAGACCGAGATCGCCCGCTACGCGGCGGATCTGCGCAGCATGACCGGTGGCCGGGGTTCCTTCGAGCTCGAGTTCGTGCGCTACGAACAGGTGCCCGCACACCTCACCCCCAAGATCATCGCGGATTCCCCCCACCAGCACCCGCAGGCTGAGGACTAGCGCGTCTCCCCCCGGCGAGGCTCCCCGCGCTTCGCGGTTGATCCCTCGGCCCCGGGTCCGTAGGCTCCCCCGCAACGCAAACCGCCCCCGGCCATTCCGACCACCGTCTTCCCAAGGATCCATGCCTCCACGCGCCTTTCAGTCCCGAGTCCAGGATCTGGTCTACAACCTCGATGTCGGCCTCGGGATCAAGATCATCAAGGTCACGCTGGCCCTGGCCGGGGTGTTCATCCTGATTCTCCTGTACACGGTGCAGGAGTTTCGCGGCCTGCGCGAGGCGGAGGCCATGGACGCGGCCCAGATCGGCCGGTCCTACGCCCTCGACGGCACCCTCACCACCCGGGTGGTCCGGCCCTACGCGCTGTTCACGGTGCTCCGGCACGGCCTGGCCCGGACCGAGGCGGCGCGGGCCGCGCATGCGGAGGCGGGGCTGCCCCCGGACACCTTCGCCCCCGCCCCGCTCCCGGGGATCCACGAGCAGCCCGACCTCCTCCATGCTCCCGGCTGGCCGATGGTCCTGGGCTGGTTCTTCCGGGCCACCGGCACCGCCTTCGAGCCGGCCGGAGCCGCCACCCTCTATGTGCCCGACCGGCAGATCTACCTGCTCAACCACCTGCTGGCCGTGGTCGCGACGGCGCTGGTCTATCTGCTCGGCCGCATGCTGTTCAGCCACCGCGTGGCTATCCTCGCCACCATCCTCTATGTCCTGAGCGACCTGGTGTGGGCGGACAGCGTGTCCGGCCTGGGCGTGACCCTGGCCGGGGTGCTGGTGCTGGTGACCCTGGTGCTGGCCGCCGCCGCCGGACTGGCCCGGGAGAAGGTCCGGCCGGTCTGGATGTGGGTCGTGCCCACCCTCCTCAGCGGCATCACCCTGGGGCTGGCCGTGCTCACCCGCTACGGCTGCGCCACCCTCGCCCCCGGGCTCGCCGTCTACTATCTGGTCGTCCTTCGCCGCCGGTCCTGGATCCCGGCCCTCGCCATGCTCCTGCTCGCCGGGGCCATGGTGGCGCCGTGGGTGGTCCGGAACCTCGAGGTCTCCGGACGTCCCTTCGGCCTGGCCCCCCACACCGCCTTCAACGATACCCGCATGTACCCGGACGACTCCTTGTTCCGCAGCGTGAACCCCCAGCTTCCGGGAGGGCGCGACGCGCTCGGCCTGCTCCGGGTGAAGGCCATGCGGCGGGCCCCCGAGGTTCTTGGCCGCCAGGTGTTCGGCATGGGCGGGGGCGTCGTGATGGCCCTGTTCTTCACCACCTTCTTCTACCGGTGGAGCCGGCGGACCGTCCGGGCCCTCCGCTGGGGCGCGGGGCTTACCCTGCTCCTCCTGGTCGGGGTGGCATCCGTCTTCGGCCCGTCCTCGGTCCGCCTGCTCCATGTGCTCTGGCCGGTCGCGGTCATCTACGGCACCGCGTTCTTCTTCCTCCTGCTCGACCGCCTCGACCTCCGGCGCCCCATCCTGATCCTGGGCCTCAAGACCGCCCTGGTGGCCGCCTCCTCCTACCCCATCGTCCTCAGCCTGCTCCCCCCGCGGCGTGAAGTCCCCTACCCCCCCTACTACGTGCCGTTCGTGGCCGAGATCGGACGGATGATGCAGCCCGGCGAACTGCTCAGCTCCGACATCCCCTGGGCCACCGCCTGGTACGGGGCCCGGACCACGGTGCAGAAGCCCAATACCCTGGACGAGTGGTACGAGGTCAACGACCGCATCCGGCTCATCCGCGGGCTCTATGTCACACAGGTCACCCGCGAGCGCCCGTTCAGCGAGTTCATCGGTGTGGGACGCACCCATTCCTGGGCCTGGCTCCTGGTGGGCCGGCCGCCCCCGCTCTTCCCGCTCCGGGAAGTGCTGCCCATCAACAACGCCGAGCAGCTCTTCATCACCGATCGCCCGCGCTGGGCACGCTAGCCGCAGCCTCCCGCGATGGTCGGGCCGGAAACCGGACCGTGCCATGCCGCCGCCTCGGCACCTGCGATCCATGCCCATACGGACGGCCCGGTGGCCCGTCGCCTACCCCGGTCACCATGCCAACCCATGGCGTCGAGGTTCGGGTCCAAGGCCTGTCCCTAGTGGGAAGCGAGAGGCCTGTCCCCAGTCCAGAAGGTCCCAAGGCCTGTCCCACGTGGGGGAGCAGAGTGCTCGTTCGGACGCAGACGGTCTGGCTCCACCGGGTCGGGACCGCAGCCGGACGCCACCAGACGAATACGGCATTTCAGTCGAACGATTTAGCAAAAAGTGCTGATCTTTTGGTTGATACCGCTTGATCTTTTGCACCGCCGGTGTAGAGTATCGCTGTTGGAAGCACTCACTCCTGCTGAGAAGTCCAAAGGATGCACGACTCGCCATGATCTCCTCCCTGAGCACCCGGATCATCGCCCGCCCCCTGCTCAAGGGGCTGCCCCTCTTCATGCGGAAGCTGACCGATCCCACCAATTTCGGGTTCACCAAGCTCGGAGAGCACGCCTGGAAGTCCCGGCGCAGCGCCTTTCTGATCGACATGATGTCCCGCAACAGCAACCCGGATCTGGCCGGATTCCGGTGGTTCTTGGGCCTTCTGGATCATTACTCGGCCTCGGACTGGTGCCGGGCCATCGGCGTCTCGGAGGCCCGGCTGTCCAGCTTGACCGTGCAGATCCAGTTTGACCTGGGGACCTACCGGGTGAAGAAGGACCAGGCCAAGGCCGAGGAGGCTCAGATGAAGTTCGTGGTCCTCGCCGCCGCCCGTGACCACCGGGGACGCATGGTGGCCGATACACGAACCGGGTGGGTCCATTTCCCCGTGGGGAACACGCTCTGGGTTGGATAAGGTATTTTTCGCACCAAACCGCTTGACGCCTCCTATGCCTATCTGGTATTGTCCGCACGTAACTGAAAGGCGTCCGGTCCCATCCCTCCCTTTCAGATAGCCACCGGGACCCGGAGGAACCCATGCTCTGGCCGCTCACGCATCACGATGGCAACCTGACCCAACGGCAGCTAGGCCGGGCGCTTGACACGTACCTCACCCGGTTCACCTCCCCCGAGAACTTCGCCTTCTGGAAGCTGACCGACTTCGCGTGGACGAACCGGCTATCCCGTTTCGAGTTCAACCCTCTGGACATGAGAATGCGTCCGGACATCAGCGCCCGGTCCTGGGCGGGACGCCTGATGCGACACGTGGACGTCGACGTCTGGCTGGCGGAATTCGGATCCTCCCCCCTGAACCTGGTCTCCTTCGACGTCATCATTGAGTTCGACCTGGATGGCTACATGGTCGAGCGCGATGCGGTGGGCATGCGCGAGGGCGAGCTTCCAGCCCGGATCCATGCGGAGATCCTGGACGACCGAGGCCACCGACAGAAGGCAGATCGCGCCGTAACCGGGCGGTTTCATCTCTGCCACGCCCAGTGGATGGAGCGCTGACGGAGCCCTTCAGGCTTATGCCTTCGGGTGGATCGAGAACGGGGC
>PXDE01000520.1 GCA_003566475.1 PVC group bacterium
GTCCCGCAGGGCGGGAACAGCGGACTACTGGGGCCGTCTCCATTCGGACGTATGCTCTTGATGACCAGCGGCTTGCCTACGGAGCTGAGGGAGGGTGTTTCAGAGCAGTGCAGGCCGCTGGTCCGGTGGGCCAGCCGGATAAGGGGTGAGACGGCTGGCGCCGATCCGACTTCGCCAAGGCGCTACGTCGGACAAGTTGTGGGAGGTGGGATGTGGGTTCCGGCAAACCGAAGATTGACGATTGACGAAGTACGAAGTGAGAAAGAAGGCCCGCCCTTCGCAGGATTCGCCCTCCCTTCGTGGTAAACAAGCCTTGCTCCGGCTTGGTCCGACGCGTCCGATGGGTCCGAGACCGGCACCTTTCGGGCGCTGAAGGCGGCCCCCCGAGCGGCTTTGGCTCGCGTCGGCCGGGTGTGACGCTACTGTAGGGGCATGATGAGGAGCCGATGCGCATTTCTCTGGGCCGCTCTGGGTCTGTTTTCCGCCAGGACGGCCTCCGGAGATGCAGAGGTGCTCCTGCGCCTGGAGCGCGCGGTGGAGTACCACGGGCCCACCGTCCGCCCCGGGCCGGACCGCAGCGGCATCGTCCGCCAGGACATCGCCTTCCGGCTTCGGCACGACGGGTCAGCCTGGCGGTTCCTCGGCGCGGAGGAACTGGCCGACGGGGCCGACCAGCGGCTGGAGATCCGCGAATTCGACCCGGATGAACTGACTCTGACTGCCGGGCGCCTGGACGGTCGGCTCGATGTGACCCAGGTCTGGCGCATGGCCCAGCGAGATTTCGTGACCGGGGTGACGCTGCACCACACGCCACCTGAATTGAAGCCGGTGATCGGGTTCAACCTGGGGAACGCGGATCGCACCCATCCGTATGCCATGACCTTCGCCATCGAGGCGGAGCGGCTGGAGGACGGCTGGGAAATCGACTGGACGATTCAGGGCGCGGTGCAGGGGGAGCGGATTCGGGGCGAGGCCCGTGATCTCTCCCTGTTCGCCCGTCGTGAAGGCGCCGACTGGGTGGACGGATGGGGCCTGACCCCGGGCTGGAACCGGGCCGCCCACCGAGTGGACGGATCCGGCCTGGACATCGCCGAGGATCGGGTGCGGGGGGATCTGGCGGTCGAGTTCATGCCGGATCGCTGGGTCCCGGGGGGATTGCGCGTCCATCGGCAGACGTTTTCCCTGGACACCCCGGTGCGGAACGGAAGGATCGACACCGCCGCCCGCGCCCGGGGCGACTTCGGCGAGTACGACGTGCGCATCGTCGGCGAGGTGGGCCGGGCATTGGCCGGCAGGTTCTCCGCCCAGGGCCTGGACGACATCGGGGAGGGCCGGGTCAGCGGGCGCGTACGGCCCGCCGACCCTGAGCCCCCCGCTCCCCCCGTGCCCTGGCGGGGACGGGTGGGGCCGGATGACCCGTTCTTCGGCCCGTTTTTCGGCGATGAGCGGGCTCTGCCCGAAGCGGATGGCGTGGCCAGCCTTCCCGCTTCGGAGGCCGCCTCCGACGGTTCGGCCTGGGCCTTTGTCCATTCCTGGAGGCTGGAGACTCCGACGGAGGAGGATGTGGAAGCTGACGCCCAAGGGTACCTTTTGCCCGAGCGAGCCATGCGGGCGGCCCTGTCCCGCGAGAGCCGGACGTTCGCCTGGACCGCCACGGCTGAGGTCGAGTCGCCAGAGGCGCGGACAGTCTGGACGGCGCTCCCCGCGAACAGCGAGGGCTGGCTGGAGGTGAATGGCGAGCGCGTATGGGAGGGGAACCGCTTCGGGACCAGTCTGGATCTGAGTGTGATTCCCGTGGCGCTGCGCGAGGGCCGCAACGAGCTGAGGCTAGGTGCCGGGGTGTCGGGGATCAGCTACGGCGGTAGTGGCTCGGTGCAGAACGTGCCGGAGCGGCGCGTCCGTCTGGCGCGTTCCGGGCTTTGGTTCTGCGTGCGGGGAGAGCCCGGTGGGGCCGAGCCGATTCCCGAGGTGGCCATCGACGACGAACCAGACCCCGTGGTGGGCTGGGATGTCGCGAGCGGAGTGAATGTGCTGTGGAGCCAACCGCTGCGCCCCTCGGGACCGCTGCGCCTGGCCGAGGGACGGCTGGTGGTTCCGGCCGGTGAGGGGGTGATCCACCTGGATCCGGCCACCGGACGGGAACTCGAAGCGACGGATCTTCCGCCCGCGCGACCTAGGCGGGGCACGGAGGTCGTGCTGGATCTGGGACACGGGGTGGAGGTGCGGGTCTCCGGCGACGGCACGGTGCGCCGCGTTTCTGACGGATCGGTTCTGTTCCGCGAGGTTCACGGTGGACTGGGCGAGGATTCCGCCTCGGTGGCGGCGGGGCCGGGCGGGGTGGTGGTGTTCACGTCGGGCGGAGGCGACGCCCTGACCACCGGCTGGGTCGCGGGCTGGAAAAGCGCGGCCCGCCTGTGGACGACCCCCGATGGACGGGTGGGCTGCCGGCTGCTCTGGCGGTCCGCCGGCCCGTCGCGCTACGACGGGCCGCCGGCGGTCTTCGCGGGCCGCGGCCTGTACCTGTACCGCACCGGCACCGAGCACCATCAGGAGTATCCGTGTCCGTGGTCCGGGCTGCATGGCTACGACGTGACCAGCGGGCAGCAGGTGGCCGACGTCAAGCCGGTGCTCTACAACGCGGTCACCCCCATCGCCCTGGTCCGGTCGGGACCCGTTCTCTACGCGGTGGAGTCGGGCGCGTCGGCCCCATTCGCGGGCCGGACCCGCCCCCGGATCGCAGTGCTGCGGGTGGGTCGGGATCCGGCGGAGGCGGTTCTGCTGGCCGAGAATCCGATCCCAACGCCCACGGGAACCCCGGTGGCTGGCGGCGGACGACTGTTTGTGCCCACGGCAGAGGGATTGCTTGCCCTTGGCGTCTCGGGACCGGAAGGCCGGGCGCTCCAGCATCGGACCTTCGCCACCGGCCTGTTCCACGCCATCCGGGCCAACCCGCTGCCCCCCGCCGCCTCGGTGCGCGAGGCGGCGCCCCGCGAGGGCCCGCCGCCTCCGGGCACGCCGGTGGTGGCCTTCCCGCCCGGGGTGATGCCCGACCGCTGGCTGGTGCTGGGGCCGGTGCCCACGCCCTCGGGCCCGGTGACGCCGGACGGTCTGGGCGCTCCGGACCGCGACCTGCCCGCGCTCGGGTCCGCGTACGAGGTGGCGGGGGAATCGCTGGCCTTCCGCGCCCTGGACATGAAGTGGATGCCCTCCACCCGGCACACTTTCATCCGGGTGGGCAACCACTGGGGCTACTCGGTGGGGCACGGTCTCAACCTGCTGGGCCTGGTCGGTCACGAGGCTCACCGCACGGTCTGGCTCTACACCATCCTGCAGGTGAACGACGCGGGCACTTTCGCCTACCAGAGCAGCGGCCAGGGGTCCAAGGCCTGGCTCAATGGCGAGGGGGTGGAGCCGGGCGAGATCCTGGATCTGAGCCCCGGCTGGTATCCGTTCCTGATCCGGGCCGACATCGGCCGCATTCCGCCCTTCCTCCGCGAGGGCCGCACCATCATGCTCAACCTCTCCCTGTCCCATCGCCTGAGCCTCGAAGGCCAGCGGGCCGAGCGGGCCCGCCTCGCCCGTCGCTACGCCACCCACCTCCGCTGGGCCGCTGAACACTTCGGCGACACCGACGAGGCCCGGCCCATTCGGGAGTATATCAGGCAGGTGGTCGAGTAACCGATCCGGCTACGGCCCCGGATGCATGGCCTCCAGGCGCTCGGCGAGCTCACGCTGGCGGCGGCCCTCGGGGTCATCGAGCACGAGGTCGGTGAAGATCTGAAGCAGCCCCTGGCGGGCCAGCTCGCTCCGATAGGCACGGGGCGAATGGGACGGGCCCAGCAGGCGATGGGCGGCCGCTTTCATAAGATGATTGAGTGGCTCCGGGGGCAGGCGGTCCAGGGCTTCGGAGTCGACGGGCACCCCGGCTGCCGCCGCCAGGGGGATCACCGTGTTGACGAGCAGGGCGGCGGCCCGGCTGACCCCGAGCAGGGCCCGTCGCGAGGCCATCACCGGACTTCCCAGCGCGCTTCGCCGGTCCCAGTACGGCGGCGGCTTGGGGATGAGCGCGTCCAGCACGCCCCGAAGCTCCTCCGGCCCCAGAGAGGTCAGCCCGGCGATCCGGTCGGGCAGGGGCGGCTCCGAGCAGGCCCAGGCGGCGACGGCGGCCAGGCGGCGCTCGGGGCGGTTGTCGGGACGGACAAAGGCGAACGTCCATTCCGACCGGTCCAGGGCGTGCACCGCCCAGAGCGGACGGTGCACCCACCAGGCATCCCAGGCCTTGCGCCACCAGGCGAGGGTCTCCTGATCCCAGGCGGGGTCGGGCTCGGAGGGCAGCAGGTCGGCCAGGCCGAGCAGGATGGCGTGGGCGGTGACGGGATCGCCTTCGGCGGCCTGGGCCAGTCGGTCGGGCGGAGCGGCCTGGGCGATCCGGCGGAACGGCGCCCGGTTGTGCTTGTAGCCGAGGCCGTCGAGCAGGCAGTCCCACAGCACGGCGCCGGCCGGGCGGGCGGCCAGCCGGCTCGCGAAGCCCGCCGCCTTGCGGGCGAGACGGCATTCCCCGGCGGAAGCCAGGAAGTCCGCGACCGACTCCACCGGCCACCGGGCCAGGATGCCGGCGCACGGGGAGGGGCCGGTGTGTCCGGCATAGGGGTAGGCGGTGAGGTCGATCTGATCGAACGAGAACTCCGGGTCGCGGGAGAGCGCCGGGCCCAGAGGGATGGACAGACAGCCGGGCGGGAGGTGGTCGGCCGTGCCCTCCGCCCAGGTCACATGCCCGCGCACGTCGCGGTAGGCGGGGTCGCGGTCGTGCCCGTGCGCGGTCCAGTCGGCCGGGGCGATGTGGATCTCGATGTCGCCCTGGATGCGTCGGCGCTCCCGCCCCGTCTCCAGAACCGCGCCCAGAAAATCCGGCCCCGCCTCCAGATTCCATTCGCCCGGATGAAGCACCCGGATGGGTTCCCCTTCACGGTCGGTCAGCTCGGCCGGCCGCAGGGCCTCGTCCGCCCACACGCACTGCAGGTGGCGCTCCGAGAAGCCATAGCGTCCCGGCGCGGCGGGCGCCTCGGCCACGCTGGGTGCGGCCGGGCGCCACAGCTCGGCATAGGCCTCGGCCCGCTGGAAAGGAGACCGGTGGCCGTAGTCCGACCCGGGCCGCGAGGAAAATGGGCGGGAAGTCATGCCGGACACAGTGGCGATGGATCGAAATGCCGACAAGGAGGAAGAACCTGGAGTGGACGCGGGCAACCCCCTACGAAATGATCCCCATCGGCACGGCGGATGGTCAATAGTGGAACGCCAGGCCCACGTAGGGACCGTGAAGCCGCTCGGGTCCGGCCCGGAGGCGCCGGTACCCGATCCGGTAGGAATGGTAGGGGCGAACCAGGGCGACCGACAGGTCGTAGTCGGATGTGGTGGTTCCCCGGAGGGTGAACCAGGTGGGGGCGATCCGGAACTGGATGGCGGGGTGGGGCGCATAGGTGAAGGGCAGGGTGGCCGAGGCGCCGAACCGGGTGTGGTCTCCATTCAGCATGGCCGCGCCAAAGCCGATGCCGAACTCGTAGCGAGGTGACCAGGAGATCCGGTAGAGGCCATGCAGTTGGGCGAGGGTCAGATTTTCCGCCGGATCCAGTTCCCGGAAATGGGTCACCCGAAGCTGCCCGGCCGCCGGTCCGTATCCGCCCTCCATGCGGCCGTCATAGCCCCAGAGGTCGGAACTGAGGCGCTGGACGTTGAGATCGGCCCGGAACAGAACCAGATCGGGATCGCCCGGGCGTCGGACGAAGGCATCCCCCCCGTCGCCCTCGAACCACTCCATGCGGTCCAGCGTAAGATCCCCTGCCGCCACGAGCCCCGCCAGAATGCCGGTGACGAGCGATGCGATGACGCCATCGTCTTCGTCGTCATCGTCGAACCAGGACCTGTTGCGGGGCTCGCGTGAGGACATGCGCGCCTCGCGACGTTCGCGTCGCTCGCCGCGCCGGGTGGCCTCGCCTTCAAACTGCCGAAGCCGACCGGCATCGTCCTGGGCCCGGGCGGGCGACGACAGATGAAGCCCCATGGAAAGCGAAGCGAGCAGGCACGGAAGGACACGCGGCGGCCTCATGCGCGGATGGTGAGCCCTGCCCTCGTCGCGGTCAAGCCGGCAGGCCGCAACCCGCTGTCTGCGACAGCGAGGATCCTGCATCATCTCCCCGCTCCGATTCCACACGGCGCACACAAGGAGCGCGGGCATTCCTGCCCGCGCCGGTCTGCCGGACTGGAAAGTCCGGCCTCCTTGTGCTCGCCTTCCTCGCCTTCGACGTTCGATGCTCACTGCGCCCCGTGTCTCACCCTTCATCCGGCTGGCCCACCGGACCAGCGGCCGCGACTACTCTGAGGCACACTCCCGAGATTCCGTGTTCAAGCCATTGGTCCGCACAAGCATACGACCGAACAAGCGCGGACCCAGTAGTCCGCTGTCTGTGACAGCGGACAGCGAGTGGGCGAGCCTGATCCGGAGGAAGCAAGGCCATGGGCCTCTCCTTCCACCCCCCCAGGCACCGCACATGCGCCCTCGCTGTCGCAGACAGCGAGGTACTGGCGGCCCCGTTCGACATTCAACATTCTGCGGTTCCGAGGTTCCCCGTGCCCCCATCCGAACCGCGAGAATCGATAGCGATAGCGAATGGCGA
>PXDE01000132.1 GCA_003566475.1 PVC group bacterium
CTGAAGAACGTCACTGTCCATCTGCCCCGGAACCGGCTGATCGTGGTCACCGGTCTGTCCGGCTCGGGGAAGTCGTCGCTGGCCTTCGACACCCTCTATGCGGAGGGGCAGCGGAAGTATGTGGAGAGCCTGTCCGCCTACGCCCGGCAGT
This sequence comes from PVC group bacterium, assembly GCA_003566475.1. Classification (GTDB taxonomy): domain Bacteria; phylum Verrucomicrobiota; class Kiritimatiellia; order SS1-B-03-39; family PXDE01; genus PXDE01. The sequence goes on from PXDE01000132.1 coordinate 152, forward strand.
TCCTCGACCAGATGCAGAAGCCGGACGTGGACCATATCGAGGGCCTGTCGCCGGCCATCTCCATCGAGCAGCGGACGGCGGGGTCGAACCCCCGCTCCACCGTGGCCACCACCACCGAGATCTACGACTACCTGCGTCTGCTGTTCGCCAGCATCGGCAAGCCCCACTGCCCCCAGTGCGGCAAGCCGATCTCCCGGCAGAGCGCGGAGCAGATCGTGGAGCAGCTCCTGGCCTACCCGGCCGGGGCCCGGCTCATGCTCCTGGCCCCCCGGATCACTGGCCGCAAGGGCCGGCACGAGGAGGTGTTCGCGGAGATCCGCCGCCAGGGGTTCGTGCGGGTGCGGGTGGACGGGGAGGTGATGGAGATCGACGCCGTCCCCGCCCTCGACGCCCGGCGCAAGCACACCGTGGAGGTGGTGGTGGACCGGCTGGTGGTGGATCCGGCCGCCCGGTCGCGGCTGGCCGACTCGGTGGAGCTGGCCCTGAAGCACGGCGGCGGGGTGCTCACCGCCCTCGTCCAGGAAGGCAAGGGCGCGTGGACGGAGCGGACGTTCTCGGAGAAGAACGCCTGCCTCGACTGCGGCATCAGCTTCGCCACCCTCGAGGCCCGGCACTTCTCGTTCAACAGTCCCTACGGGGCCTGCCCCACCTGCCACGGCCTGGGGACCATGGAGGTGCTCGACGAGGATCTGGTGGTGCCCGACCGGACGAAGTCGCTGGAGGACGGCGCGGTCCAGGCCTGGCGGCGGGGCGGGCGGCGGATGATCATCTACTACAAGCATCTCCTGCGCTCTGTGGCCGCCCACGCCGGGGTCGACATGGACACCCCCTACGAGGATCTCCCCGCCTCGTTCCGCCAACTGCTGATGCACGGCTCGGGGGACGAACCGCTGAAATTTTCGTTCTGGCGCGGGGGCAAGTCCCACCGCTACACCAAGCCGTTCGAGGGGGTGCTGCCCAACCTCCGGCGGCGGCTGGAGGAGACCGAGAGCGAGTACACCCGCCAGCGCATCCGGGGCTACATGAGCCGCCAGCTCTGCACCGCCTGCGACGGCAGGCGCCTGCGGCCGGAGGTTCTGGCCTGCCTCGTGGGCGGACGCTCCATCGTGAACCTCACCCGGCTTTCCATCGTCCAGGCGGCCGAGTTCTTCGGGGCTCTGGAGCTGACCGACCTCGAACAGGCCATCGTCCGGGAGGTGCTCAAGGAGATCCGCCAGCGCCTGCGGTTCCTGGTGGATGTCGGGCTCGACTACCTCACCCTCGACCGCGAGAGCGGCAGCCTGTCCGGCGGCGAGGCCCAGCGGATCCGCCTGGCCACCCAGATCGGGGCCGGGCTGGTGGGCGTGCTCTACGTGCTCGACGAGCCCAGCATCGGGCTGCACCAGCGCGACAACCTGCGGCTCATCCGCACCCTCCAGGAGCTGCGCGACCTCGGCAACACGGTGGTGGTGGTCGAGCACGACGAGGAGACCATCCGCCAGGCCGACTACGTGGTGGACCTGGGCCCCGGCGCGGGACGGCACGGGGGCGAGCTGATCCACGAGGGCTCGCTCGACGACCTCCTCCGCCAGCCGCGCTCCCTCACCGCCCGCTACCTCACCGGCCAGGCCGAGATCCCCGTGCCTGCCAGGCGCGGCCGTCCCGGCAAGGCCCGGCTCACCGTCCACGGCGCGGCCGCCAACAATCTCAAGGACATCGACGTCGCCTTCCCGCTGGGACTGTTCATCAGCGTCACCGGGGTCTCGGGCAGCGGCAAGAGCACTCTGGTGGACGACATCCTCCGCCGGGCCCTGTTCCGGCATTTCCACGGCAGCAAGGAGCGGCCGGGGACGCACCGGAAGCTGGCCGGCCTCGAGCATCTGGACAAGGTGATCGTGATCGACCAGTCGCCCATCGGCCGCACCCCGCGCAGCAACCCGGCCACCTACACCGGGGCGTTCACGGTCATCCGCGACCTGTTCACCCAGCTTCCGGCGGCCAAGATCCGCGGCTACGGCCCGGGGCGGTTCAGCTTCAACGTCAAGGGCGGCCGCTGCGAGACCTGCAAGGGCGATGGGCTGCTCAAGATCGAGATGCACTTCCTGCCCGACGTGTACGTCACCTGCGAGCAGTGCGGGGGCCGCCGCTACAACCGCGAGACCCTCGAGGTGCGCTACGGCGGCCGCAACATCGCCGAGGTGCTGGACCTGACCGTGGACGAGGCCCTCGACGCCTTCGAGGCCGTGCCCAGCCTCGCCCGCAGGCTGCGCACCCTGTCCGAGGTGGGCCTGGGCTACCTGCATCTGGGCCAGCCCGCCACCACCCTATCCGGGGGCGAGGCCCAGCGGCTCAAGCTCAGCTCGGAACTCAGCAAGACCGCCACCGGCCGCACCCTCTACCTGCTCGACGAGCCCACCACCGGGCTGCACTCGGCCGACGTGCACAAGCTCATCCAGGTGCTCCAGCGCCTGCGCGACGCCGGGAACACGGTGGTGGTCATCGAGCACGACCTCGATGTCATCAAGACCTCGGACTGGGTGATCGACCTGGGTCCCGAGGGCGGCGACGGCGGTGGCCGCCTGGTCGCCGAGGGCCCCCCCGAGACCATCGCCGCCTGCGCAGATTCGTACACGGGCCAGTTCCTTCGCCAGCACCTCGAGACGCGCGCCCGAACCCGCAAGCGCGCGGCCGCCTCCTGACCGCACCGCGCCTGCCCCCTGCGCAAGGGCCGTTCCATCGCAATCAAGCCGAACGCGACCCAAGTCCACGTCCCGCCGCAGATCGGATCGGCCAGACGGCATCGGCGCAGTTCGCAACGTGGCCGCGCAGGCAACATGCGCAATGCGGGATGCCTGCTCATAACATGCTGGACATACATAGGTTATTGCCTGGGTTGACGCAAATGCGTCGCGGGCGGACACGCGGCCAGGCGTTCGGCCGCCTGAGGAACTAATCCTAGATCCGGCAGTTGCCACAGACCCAACCTGCTGCGACCCCTCCGGGGTCGGTCCCTTTCTGGGGCACGTGATCCGGGGGTGTCGCTCCGCTTACCCCCGGCTAATGGCTGGAACCCCTCCGGGGTGGCTGGATCCCGTGCGACCCCGTAGGGGTCGAAGCGATTAGCCGGGGGTCGAGCAACGCGACACCCCCGGAACCCGTTCCCCTCACCGTCTGACCCCGGAGGGGTCGCAGCAGGCCTGTCTCGGTCGCCAATGCCGCGTGCTCCCTCAGGCGAGGGAAACACGGCTCAAGGACGGGAGCACCCTCCCCCGACCGGCAGAGAGCCGCCCCGTGATGCCGGTTCCCCAAAAAGGGCTCAGGCTCTCAACGTTCCGGCTTCGGCGGGGATCCGGCTGAGGACGATCTCGTGAAGGTCCATCTTACGGCTCGCGTTGTCGATATCGATGCCGGCGATATTGCCGTCGGCGTCGTAATCCAGGACGATGCCTTCCGAAATCTCCCGGCTGTCCGCGCTGGGCCTTGAGGACAGGTCGATGTACAAGGAATCGGTGTCCTTGTAGTAGCTCAGTTTCATCTCTTGAATCTCCGGTCTGGGAATGCGTTGTGGATGGTTCTCCTGTCCTTGAGGGTGATGACCCGGAGAACGCGTCCTTCCAGTTCCGCGAATGCAGCTTGCTTCATGATCGGTCTCCTGTTTCCGACCACCATTTGTCCGCGTGAGCCTTTTCCAGGATCTGGCCCGAAAAGGCCAGAAGTCAAGCCGACCCGCACGGCGCCAGCGCCGAAGGGTCAGTCTCCAAAGGTCCGAGGTCAGGGGAGCCTCGGAACCGCAGAATGTGGAATGTCGAACTCCGAATGTCGAAGGAAGGCGGTCGCTGGAACGGACCCACGCCTTGGGGGAGAGGCGGCCGGGAGGGCGAGGCTCCCGCCGAGCCGGAGCGAGGAGCCGCCATCCCCGGGTTCCTGGAACGAGCCGGTCACCAGGCAGGAACGGTTCATGGCTTTCCCTCGCTCGGGCACGGGCTGCCTGCCCGCCCTCCCGAGGAGGGAGCAGGCGGGGAAGCGCCGTGCCACGTCGGGGACATCCTGGTGGCAAGCGGTGGTTTGTGGGAGAAGGCATCCTCTTGTGCATCAGAGCCGTGGATTTCGGGTCGGGTGCGGGGCCAGACGCCTGATCGAGGGCGAGCCAAGGCGGTGTCGCGCGTGGTGAGGAGGCAATGCGGCCTGATGGGCCGGGACGTCTCGAGGTGAACGCCGGGCCCTGATGGCGCCATGCCACCGCAGTCCATAGCCGGAGGCCCGCCGTCCAGGCGACGCTCCCCATGGACTGCGGGGGAAGAGTCCCGTCTGCGGGACGGCGACCCCGCCTTGGCTTCCGCCGGAGGCGGGGTCAGGGCTACGACGGGGCGTTGCCTCGGAGCAGCCGGCCCGACTCCAGCCTATCGATAGAGGCCTGGCCCGAGCACCAGCGAGGGGGGGGCTCAGGGCTGGTAGAAGACGAGGCTGTTGCGGGGGATGGCGGTTTCGCGGACCTGGTGGCCGGGGACGAGGGTCCCGTCGGGGAAGCGGTAGTAGGTGGAGGGGAAACGCCAGCGGATGCCGCAGATGTCGAAGGCGCTCCGGCGGGCGGTGATCGCACCCCCGTTGACATAGCCCACGAGCACGCCGGTGCCCGCCGGCAGCCGGGCGAACTCCGCGTCGCTCAGCTCGTTGCCGCCCTTCACCTGGCCGTCGGCCAGCAGATAGAGGGTGGTGCCGGACCGGGCCTCGTCCCCGGCCAGCGCGATCGGGGTGTCGCCGTCGCGCCCGAGGATGCGGAGCCCCTCGGCCGGATTCTCCGGCTCGGCCTCGGCCGCGCCGAGGACGACCCGGGTGCCGGGGCGGAGGGCGGTCCAGTTGGTGATCTGGTCGCCCCGGCGCTCGGTGCCGTCGGGAAACCGGTACACGGTGGACGGATGGTTGTAGAACTCGCGGGCCACGTCCCAGGCGGTGAGGCCGGGGCGGATCTCGACCTCCCGGGCCCCGGCGGGCGGCGGAGCGGCCGACACGGGCGTCGGCGTGGCCCGGGCCTGGGCCTGCCGGGGGGCGGTGAAGAGCCGGTCGAACAGGTAGGGATCGGCCACGACCAGACGCCCCGCCCGCACGTCCGGGTCGTGCGCGGGCTGGCCGCGGAGACCGAGCTGGGCCCGGAGCCGGGGGTCGGCGAAGATCATCCCGCAGCGCTTGCGGCCCCGATGCGACTGGCGGTGCCAGCGGTTGGGCGCCCCGTAGGCGACCATGGAATGGGTGAGCACCCGGTCGTCGGTGACCCGGTAGGAGCGCTTGAGGGTGTTCAGGAGCTCGCGGAGGGAGCGGATCTGGGCGGCGGTGATGGGCCGGTCGTGGTAGCCGACCACCTCGATGCCGATGGTGAACCGGTCGAGGTTGGTCACCCCGCGCCACATGCTGCGCCCGGCGTGGAAGGCCACCCGGTTGGGGCTGATGATCCGGTGGACGGTGCCGTCGGTGTCCACCAGATAATGGGCCTCGCCGAAGCGGCGGAGCTTCTGGAGGGAGCTGGGGCCCGGGGCCTCGGTGGTGTGCAGCACGATGTAGTCCGTGCGGGCCCGCGCCGGGCGGTCGCGGTTGTGCGGGCTGGTCGAGCTGACGATGTTGAGGGAGGCCAGCGCCGCCACGGCGGCCAGGCCGAAATGGGCATTCCGCATGAACTCCCTCCCCGAGCGGACGTGCGGATGAACGTTGCGGGTCGATGAGGAGAAGTCTACCCCACCCGGGGCCAACCGGACAAGGTCTGGATATGTGGACGACCGGGGCTACTCGTCCAGATACTTGAAGTACCGGACGAAGGCATCGCGGCGGCCAGTGGCGTCCGGGTAGGAATCCAGCCATACCATGGCCAACGCGCCTACCGAGACCAGGCGGGTGCCAAACGGTCCCCCTGGCGTGTTAATCCGGTCCCCGCCGAACTTGGTGGAGCCTCCCCGCGACCAGCCGATGTCGAGGTGCCCGCGGTTGAGGTGGTTCTGGTTCACTCCGATACCGAACTCCCGGGTGGCATAGTCATGGGCCTCGGCGACCAGGAACACGAGGAAGGTGTTTCCCCGCATGCCCACGCGTTCTTCGAGGTTCCGGAAGAGGGATTCACGCTGGAGCTCGTTGGCGGCGGGGAAGGCGTTCGCGGCGTACAACTGGCTGATCTGCGCGGCCGACAGCCCACCGATCTGGCTGAAGCTGGTGTAGAGGCGGTTGGCGACCAGGAGGTTGGCCACTTCCAGGGCCTGGGCCTCGCTCAGCCGCTCATGCGCGGCGCCTCCGGGAAACTCATCCACGGGCATGTCGAGCAGGGCGGCCTGCAGGACGTTGGCGTACGGGGTGTTCAGGTTCACCAGGGCCGCCCCATCCTCCCGGGCCCGGCGGCCGGGGGCGTCGAGGGGGCGGGCGAGGAAGTGGTCGTACACCTTGTGGTGGGCTCCCGCCCCGTTGGGGTCGTAGAGCTTCACCGTCTCGAACGGCGCGAAGCCCAGGTAGCCCAGCTCCGCCACCGAGTCCAGGGGCGCGTTGCGCACATGCATCTTC
>PXDE01000386.1 GCA_003566475.1 PVC group bacterium
AGCCGTATGTCCGGACAAGCATACGACCGAGTAAGCGCGGACCCAGTAGTCCGCTGTCTGTGACAGCGGACCGCGCATGGAACGAGCCTGCCTGGGCGGAAGAGAAGCCATCGTCGAGCCTTTCTCCAGCCAGGCACCGGACACGCGCCCTCGTCCCGCCCTGCGGGAACAGCGAGGTACTGGCTGCCCACGTTCGACATTCGGAGTTCGACATTCGACATTCTGCGGTTTCCCCGCGCCCCCCATCCGAGCAGCGGGAAGCAATCGCGTTGGTCCTTCGCATCGCAGTCCCTCATCCACCGTCCGCGATCAGGCGATCCGCTCAGGGATTGTGGCTGCGGGGACAGAACCCTGACTCTTCGGCGCCGTCCCCTGCCCCCGCTTGCGCCCCGCCCCCGCCCGGGCTATCCTCCCCGCTTATGCCCAAGACCCTCTTCGACAAGATCTGGGAGCGGCATGTCGTCGAGGAACTCCCCGACGGCACCTGCCTGCTCTACATCGACCGGCACCTCGTCCACGAGGTGACCAGCCCCCAGGCCTTCGACGGCCTGCGCCTCAACGGCCGGACGGTGCGACGGCCCGAGCTCACGTTCTCGACCATGGACCACAACGTCCCCACCACCACCGAGGACCGCGAGCACATCCGCGACCCCATCTCCAAGGCCCAGGTCGAGGCCCTCCAGACCAACTGCCGCGAGTTCGGGATCGAGCTCTATGGCATCGGCAGCGAGCGCCAGGGCATCGTCCACGTGATCGGCCCCGAGCTGGGCATCACCGTGCCCGGGCTCACCATCGTCTGCGGCGACTCCCATACCTCCACCCACGGGGCCTTCGGATCGCTGGCCTTCGGCATCGGCACCTCCGAGGTCGAGCACGTCCTGGCCACCCAGACCCTCCGCCAGAAGAAGCCCCGCACCTGCCGGATCGAATTCACCGGCCGCCTCCAGCCGCACGTCACCTCCAAGGACATGGTGCTCAAGCTCATCGGCCTCACCGGCACCGCCGGCGGCGCGGGCTATGTCTACGAGTACGCGGGCGACACCGTGAGCGGGCTGTCCATGGAGGCCCGCATGACCATCTGCAACATGAGCATCGAGGGCGGGGCCCGCGCGGGCATGGTCGCCCCCGACGACACCACCTTCGCCTACATCACCGCCAAGGACCGGCCTTTCGCCCCCAAGGGCGAGGCCCTGGAGGAGGCGATGGCCCTCTGGCGGTCGCTGCCCTCCGACCCCGACGCGCAGTTCGACCGGGTCATCACCATCCGGTCCGACGAGATCGCCCCCCAGGTCACCTGGGGCACCACCCCCGGCATGGTCATGGACGTCACCGGCCAGGTTCCCGTCCCCGGCGAGGTGCCCGGCTACAGCCGGACCGACGTCGAGAACGCCCTCGCCTACATGGGCCTCGTCCCCGGCACCCCGCTCACCGACGTCCCCATCGACACCGTGTTCCTGGGGAGCTGCACCAACGCCCGGATTGAGGATCTGCGGGCCTCGGCCTCCATCCTTAAGGGCCGGAAGGTCGCCCCGACCACCCGGCTCATCGTGGTTCCCGGCTCCCAGCAGGTACGCCAGCAGGCCGAGGCCGAGGGGCTCGACCGCGTGTTCACCGAGGCCGGCGGGGAATGGCGCTGGGCCGGGTGCAGCATGTGCCTGGGCATGAACCCCGACCAGCTTTCCCCCGGCGAGCGCTGCGCCTCGACCTCGAACCGCAACTTCGAGGGACGGCAGGGGAAGGGCGGCCGCACCCACCTGGTGAGCCCGCTCATGGCGGCGGCCGCCGCCGTCGAGGGGCATTTCGTGGACATCCGGACCTGGAACGGAGGAGCAGGCTGATGCAGGCGTTCACCCGGCATACCGGCGTGGTGGCGGCGCTCGACCGCTCCAACATCGACACCGACCAGATCATCCCCAAGCAGTTCCTCAAGTCCATCCAGCGCACCGGGTTCGGGCCCGCCCTGTTCTTCGACTGGCGCTACGGGTCCGACGGCCAGCCCGACCCCGGGTTCCCCCTCAACCGCCCCGAGGTCGAGGGCCGGTCCGTGCTTGTGGTCCGCAACAACTTCGGCTGCGGCTCCAGTCGCGAGCACGCGGTGTGGGCGGTGATGCAGGACGGGTTCCGGGTGGTGGTGGCCCCTTCCGTGGGCGAAGGCGACCGGCGGGTGGAGGCATTCGCCGACATCTTCCGCAACAACTCGACCAAGAACGGCCTGCTCACCGTCGAACTGACCGAGGCCGAGGTGGACGAGATCTTCGGGATCGCGGAGAAGACCCCCGGACTGAAAGCCACCGCCGACCTCGAGTCGCAGACCTTCACCCTCCATGCCCCGGACGGTGACCGCGTGTACCGGTTCGAAGTGGATCCCACGGTGAAGCACAACCTGCTCCACGGTCTGGACGACATCGCCCTCTCCCTCGAGCACGAGGCCGCCATCACCGCCTTCGAACAGACCCACGACCACCAGCTCCACCGGGCGGGTTAGGTCGGTCCTGACCTAGGATCTCGGCCCATACCTGAGGACCACGGCCCCCGAGCCGAGTTCCGTGCGGCCCACGAGCTTGAGGTCGAGATGCCGCGACAGCCCCGCGAACAGGGCCGGTCCGTGGCCGGCCAGCCTGGGGTGCACGACGAACTCGAACTCGTCGATCAGGCCCAGCTCCGCCAGGGCCAGGGGGAGCTTCACCCCGCCCACCAGGAGCCCTTGGCCGGACGCCTGCTTGAGCCGCCGCACCGCCTCCCCCAGATCCCCGCGCAGGAGTTCGGCGTTCCAGTCGGCCCGGTCCAGCGTGCTCGACACAACGTATTTCCGGGTCGCATGGATCGTCCGGGCGAAGGGCACCATCCAGGGTTCCATCCAATCCGGCCTCTCTCCCGTCTCCGCGATCCCCCGCCACGCTGCCTCCATCATTTCGTAGGTCACCCGGCCCATGAGGAGGGCATCCGCCCGTTCGAGGTTCCCGGCGTGATGGCGGTGCAGATCCCCGTCGGCGGGGATGGCCGTATGGTCGCAGCACCCGTCCAGCGTCACGTTGATGGAGTATCGAAGGGGTCGCATCCTTTGCTCCTGAGCCGCACCCTACCGGTGGGCGCTGGGCTGGCAAAGCCTCGGTTCCACGGTGGGTCATGGGCCAGCGGTCCCAGGCCCTGAACACCCGCCCCCGAAAGTCGTTGTACGACCTCACGCCCAATGAGATCTTCTACAAGAACGTTGCACTTGGAAAGTGAATCAGCGCAGCTTGCCCTACGAAGTGGCTGCGCGAGGTAGGGTTCATTCGGCCCGGCCCGCGTTTTCCGCGAAGCGGAAGCACGCGGCGGTTCACCCTCCGCGGACCTCTGTACCCTCTGCGATCGCTGTGGTCGGATGGGCTGCGACTCAGGGCAGCGGGAAGCTCCGGGGGAGGGCGCGGACCTGGGCCTTGGTCTCGCGGGCAAAGTCGGGGTCGTCGGGGCGTTCGAGCACCTGGCCGATGAGGGCGGCGATGGCTTTCATCTCGGGCTCGCCCATGCCCCGGGTGGTGACGGCGGGCGTGCCGATCCGGATGCCGGAGGTGACGAACGGGCTCTTGGTGTCGAAGGGGATGGCGTTCTTGTTGACCGTGATCCCGGCCACGTCGAGCACGGTGGCGGCGGCCTTGCCGGTGAGCTTGCGGGCGCTGACGTCCACCAGCATAAGATGGTTGTCGGTGCCGCCGGAGACGATGCGGAAGCCCAGCCCGGCCAGGGCCTCGGCCAGAACCTGGGCGTTGGCCACCACCTGCCTGGCGTAGGCCTTGAACTCCGGCCGGAGGGCCTCGCCGAAGGCCACCGCCTTGGCCGCGATGACATGCATGAGCGGCCCGCCCTGAAGCCCCGGGAACACCTGCTTGTCGATGTCGGCGGCATACGTCTGTCGGCACAGCACGATGCCTCCCCGGGGGCCGCGCAAGGTCTTGTGGGTGGTGGAGGTGACGAAGTCGGCGTGGGGCACGGGGCTGGAGTGGGCGCCGCCGGCGACAAGCCCGGCGATGTGGGCCATGTCCACCATGAGGTACGCCCCCACCGCGTCGCAGATCTCGCGCAGGCGCAGGAAGTCGAACTCGCGCGAGTAGGCGCTGGCCCCGGCGCAGAGCAGCTTGGGCCGGTGGGCCTCGGCCAGCTTCCGCACCTCGTTGTAGTCGATCCGCTCGGTCTCCCGATCGACTCCGTAGGGCACGATGTTGAACAGGCGCCCGGAGAAGTTCATGGGGTGGCCATGGGTGAGGTGGCCGCCCTGGTCGAGGCTCATGGCGAGAATGGTGTCGCCGGGCTGGAGCACGGAGAAATACACGGCCATGTTGGCGGAGCTGCCGCAGTGGGGCTGGACGTTGGCGTGCTCGGCCCCAAACAACTCCTTGACCCGGGCGATGGCCAGACGCTCGGCCGTGTCGACATGCTCGCAGCCGTTGTACCAGCGCTTGCCCGGATAGCCCTCGGCGTATTTGTTGGTCATCACCCCGCCCTGGGCGGCCCGGACAGCCGGGCTGGCGTAGTTCTCGGAGGCGATCAGCTCGAGATTCTCGTCCTGGCGGATGCGCTCGAGGCCGATGGCGTCGAACAGCTCGGGATCCTGGGGCCAGAACTGGTCCACCTCGAGGGCCTCGGCGGCCAGCGTCCTCATCTTGCCCACCCGCCGGTGGTGCCGGGGCTCCTCCGGCCCCGGGGTCTTCAGCCAGGCGTCGAGCAGCCCCTCGGCGGAGGCGGATTCGAGGATGTCCGCCCCCAGCACCATCACGTTGGCATCGTTGTGCTGGCGGGCCAGGTTCACCATGTCCGGGGTGAGGCAGAGGGCGGCCCGGATGGCCGGGAACTTGTTGGAGGCGATGCTCATGCCCATGCCGGTGCGGCAGATGAGCAGGCCCTGGTCGGCCTGGCCCCGGGTGACCGCCCGGCACACGGCCGCCGCGAAATCCGGGTAGTCGGTGGATTCCTCGCTGAAGGTGCCCATGTCCTCCAGCTCGTGGCCCAGCTCGCGGAGGTGGGCGCTGAGGTGTTCCTTGAGGGCGAACCCTCCGTGATCGCATCCGATGGCAAATTTCATGTCGCTGATTCCTCTTGAGAAGGGTCTGGGTGTACGCCGGACCGCTCGCGCAGGGCAAGCAGCAAGTCGGAGAGGGCGGAGTCGATGAGGTCCCGGCAGCGGCGGTAGGCGTCGAGCGAGAGCCCCACCGGATCGCCGATGTCCCGGGCGGGGCCGGAGCCGAAGGAGGTGAGGGTGACGATCCTGTCCGAAGCCTCGGGAAACCGCCGGACCAGCTCCCGGCGGTGGCCTTCGGTCATGGCCACGATGAGCTCGGCCCGGGCCACCTCGCCGGGGTCCACCGGGCGGCTGCGGTGGTCGCGATGGTCGATCCCCAGCTCGCGCAGGGCCTCCACGGCCTCGGCCGACGCCGGCATGCCGGGCCAGGCCGACACCCCGGCCGAGGCGGCCGTCCACCCGAAATCCGGCCCGCTGCGGGCCCGGAACAGCGCCTCGGCCATGGGGCTGCGGCAACTGTTGCCGGTGCAGACGAAGAGGATGTGGCGGGCCGGGGGCATGAGGGGGGGATTGTGGAAGTTGGATTGTGGATTGTGGATTTCGACTGGGGAGTGCCTAGGGTGTGACCCTTGGTCGGTGGTCAGTTACCGGTCACCGCGCGGGCCTTCGCTCCAGCGCCTGGAGGCCGAGGAGGACTTCGACGGCGCGTTCGAGGGCGACGTCGCCGCGGATGCGGCGCCGCATGGCCAGGTCGGCCTGCTCCTCGTCGAGCACCGGACGCCGGCGGCCGGGGAGGTCGGGCGGGGCCTCGGGCTCGCGGTACGGCCGCCGCATCTGGGCGACCACGATGGCGGGGGTCAGTCCCCGCCGGCCATCATACCGCTGGCCCCGGGTCTGGATCTGGCCCGCGGCCAGGAGAAGGGTCCGGTCCTCCAGCACGGTGACCGGCCGCCGGAGGCCGAAATCGCCCGCCGTGCTCTGGCCGACGAGCAGGGCCCGCCGCCCCTCGTCGCGGGCCACCGCCGCCAGCACCTCCGCCGCGCCGGCGGTCTGGCTGTCGACCAGGATCATCACCGGGATGCCCAGCACGGGGTGGCCCGAGGCGTCGGCCCCCTCGGTCTCCTCCTCTCCATCGGGCCCGGTCCGATCGACCGGCCGGCCGGGGGTGAGGGCGAGGTAGCGGGCGAGGGCCGGCACCTCGTCGAGGGCCTCCCCTCCGGTGCTCCGCAGGTCCACCACCAGGCCGGACGGGCCGGGCGGGCCGGCCGCCTCGAGGGCCTGCCGCACGGCGGCGGCGGCCCCGGGGGCCACATGGGCCACCCGCAGGTAGAAGATGCCGGAGCTGAGCTGCTCGGCCGGGCCGCCGAGCATCGGGCGGGGCCGCAGCTCGGTGGCGATCTCGATGGGCTCCCCACCGTCCAGCGGGGGCCCCAGATCCAGGCGCAGGGCCCCGGGGCCGGGGGTGGCGAGCGCGGCCTCGATCTCGGGCAGAGTCAGGTCCGTGAGGGCGGTCCCTCCGGCCCGGGCCAGGGTCTGGCCCTCCTCCAGGCCGGCGGCGGCGGCGGGACTGTCCGGCTCGACGGCCCGGACGACGGCCCGGCCCTCGTCGAGACCCATCTGGAGGCCGGTGGCCCAGGCCCGCCCCCGCCAGGCGTGG
>PXDE01000011.1 GCA_003566475.1 PVC group bacterium
ATCTGCTCGAATCCGACTCCGAGGAAGCCCGGCGCCTCCGCCAGTCCAGCCCCTTCTGCGGAATCCTCACTCCCGAGGAGCACCTCCGTGTGCTGAAGGACTATGAAGCGCTCCTTCGCCACCCCGGCTAGGCGGTAGGGCGCCCCGCCTTCGTGCCGACGAGCATCTCATACGGCACCCCGCCCTCCAGCTCGAACGCCCGCGTCTCGACCTCGAACCCGGCCTCGGCCATGAGGCGTCGCCAGGTGGCCCGGGGGAACAGGCCGGTCAGGAACCGGTCGTGCTCGATGCGCAACCGACCCTTCTCCGTGATGAAGTAGGTGAACAGGGTCTCGAGGGTGGTGTCATCCGGGTCCGGGTCGTGGGCGAACTCGACGTAGGTCAGGGCGAGGTCGCCGTGCGTTCCGGTGTCGTGGGTCACCCGCGGGGACCGGAACGTCTCGCGGTAATCGTCCGGCGTGGCGATGAACAGGCCGCCTGCCTCCAGGTGCGCGGCGGCGGTGGCGAAGGTCGCGGCCAGATCGTCTTCGGTGGTGAGATGACTGATCGCGTCATGGATCAGCACCGCGTCGAAGGTCCGTCCCAGACGGAGCGAGCGCATGTCGCCGACCACGTGCTCGACGGAGGGGTTCAGCCGGTGGGAATGGGCCAGCATGGCCTCGGACAGGTCGGCCGCGACGACCTCGAACTCGTCCGCGAAGCGGGAGAGGTTGTGCCCCCCGCCCACGCCCAGTTCGAGCAGGCGGTGGCGTCCCGGCCCCAGCCGCTCCCGGAGCACGGCGCGCCAATGGGCCGCCTCTTCGGCGTAGTCCTCGGGCGGACTCATGGCCGGCCAGAGGTAGGCAAGGTCGTGATAAAGACGATGGAGCGGGATGTCCTGCGGATCCATGGGAGGCCTCCTGCTCGGTCCACCCTACAGCGTATCCCGGGTCCCGGCTAGAAGGCTAGGGACAGCCCCCCGGATCGGAAGACCCCGGAACGGGCGGAGACCGGGTTGTCGAACCACCTTCATGAACACAACCTGCTCATGGCCAGGCAAATAAAAGGATCCTGACCCCATTTGCACCCCAGAACAGACGGAGGGGGTGAATCGTTGCGGCCCAGGACGGACGAGGACGTCCGTCCCACGTCCGGACCTGAGCGAGACGGGTCGTGGGCCCGGACCCGTGCGTGCGGCGTCGGGTCCGGGCCGGGGTTCCGGATCAGGCGTCCGGCTGCCGACGCGGGCGGCCCTCGCGGGGGCGACGGCCCTCGGTCAGGAGCCGCCGCAGCGCGGCCAGCTTCTCCTCGGCCGAGGCGTCGGAACCCTGAATCTCCTTCAGGGACGCGATCATCCGCTCGTGCGCCTCCTGGCGGCGGGCGGTCGCCTCCTGGTGGCGGGTTAGCAGCCCGGCCACCTGCTCCTGCTTCACTGCGTCCTCGACATCGGCGCAGGCCCGGACCGCCGTCACCAGGTCCTCGTGGGCCTTCTGAAGGAAGGCCACGCTCGCCTCGTGCTGGGCCACGCGATGCCGGATCACGGCCTCCACCCGTTCCGTCGGGGGCAGGTCGCCCAGACCTTCGCGGAAGGCCTGGTTTTTCTCCCGCTGGGCCTCCATGTGCCCGCGCACCGCCTGCTGATGAGCCTGCCGGGCCGCCTGCATGCAGGCGCTCCGGGGTTCGCCTTCGCCACGCGGCGGACGCTGCCGCCGCGGGCGTTCGCCCTCCTGGGCGCCCACGCCCAGGGTCAGCGCCACCATCACACCTGCTGTCCACATCGCCATGCTACGAGCCTTCATGCTTCCTGTCCTCCAGATAGGCGGAGCCTTCCGCCGGTTGGGGTTTGCACTGCCACAACGCCCGGCGGGGCGGGCCTATTGTCCGCTCCAAGCGGCGGGAGGGACAGCGGGCGGTGATCCGGGCGGTGGGCGGACTGGGCGGGATCGTAGTGCTGGTCCTGGCCGGCGCGGCCGCGGCGGCGGACATGGACCCCGAGGAGCGCCGGATGCTCTGGACCTGGCTGGCCCGGATCGGCGTGGCCGTCCTGACCTTCGCGGTGTGGCACACGATCCGATCCTTCCGGCTCTATGCCGACGCGGACCGGTTCCGGCGTCGGCTGCGGGAGGAGGCTGGGCGCGGGATACGGGATGCGGGATGCGGGATGCGGGATACGTGATACGTGATACGTGATGTGGGATACGTGATACGTGATGCGGGATGGGCGGAGGGCGACGTGAAATCGCGGGCGTGTGGCTACGCCGCTGGCCGTCCAGCGGGCGCCTCTGTAGGATGGGGCTATGAACGACGACGGCGAACCGAGACCCCCTTCCGGCTACCAGCTCCGCGAGGATTCATCCTTCGGGCGGAGGTTCATCCTGACCCTGTTCCTGGCCTCTCTCCCCCTCATGGTCTTCCTTGTGGTCGCGGTGCTGGCGGGCTGGCCGATGGCGGTGCTGATCGGCGGCCTGGTCGCTCTTTCCGCGCTGGAACTGGTGGCTGTGGCCATGGCCTTCCGCACCACCCGCTGCCCCCAGTGCGGCATGCGCGTGCCCGTGCCCTGGCGCGACGGCACCCAGTTCCAGCCCGGCGGCCTGCGCTACACCTGTGACGCCTGCCGGATCGTCTGGGTGACCCGGGTCGAGGGAGGGGGTTCTGGCGTGTAGATGGGCGCCGGCGCGGCCGCGCATCCCGCAGGGTCGGATAGACGTCCCAGAGGAGCGGGCGTGCGCGGAGTGGATGTCCGAACCGGCGTCTCCAGCTTCGAGCCGGGCCGGCCCCGTGCTGTCCGGTTCATCTCGCGGAATCCGAGGGCTACGCCATGAGCTCCCCATGGCGATGATGGAGCCAGGCCAGCACATCCCGACGCAGGGCTCTGGCGAACCGGAGAAGCTCCTCGGCATCCCTCCCGGTTGCGGCCCCGGCCCGGTCGTACTCGGCGGTGTTCCTCTTGCGGCGGCAGGTGTCGAGATACTCGGCGTCGGCCTTCCTGTCCTCGCCCAGAATCAGGGGCAGGGCGGCCAGGGGCCGGTAGTGCTGGAGCCCCCCGGAGGCCGGCCGAAAGCCCTCGGCATAGAGGAGGACGGTGCAAAGCTTGAGCGCTGCGTTGTAGGCGATCCCGAAACGCCAGTCGTTCGAGAGACCCGTCCGCGCCGCGTCCTTGAGATCCCGCTCGACGATCCCGAGGAGATCCGAAACCTCCTGCCGGCTCGTCCGATGAGGTCTAAGCCATCCGTTGGAGGCCCAGTCGTCTAAGCTCATGGTCGGTCCCCTTCACCCATAGCCTCGGCTCCCCAAGCACCCGGCTCAGAAAGTGATCTCCGCTGTCCACCCGCTGCCGGAACTCGTTCCGGGAATAGACAACCGGGTTGATCGGGCGTCCGACCGCCTCGGTCACCCCCGACAGGAGTCGGGAAATCTCCCGCAGTCCTGCTGAACCGATCACCATGAGGTCGAGATCGCTATCCGCCTTCTCCTCGCCCCTGGCCAGGGAGCCGAAGACGAAGGCGGCCTCAACCTTCGGGCTGTCCAGGGCCTGGGTGAGCCGAGCCAGCATCCCCGTGGTCCGGAGGGCCAAGTCACGGAGGGCCGGGTACAGAGGATGATCCACGCGAGCACTGTAGTACAACCGGTTCCCGTCCCTTCGTGCCTGAAGCAAATCCAGGCTTCTCAACTTCTGGAGCTCCACCCGGATCGCCCTGTCGTTGAAACCGGTTCGTCGCTCGATCTCCCTCACATGGAGGGCCTCCTGCGGCCCTGCGAAGAGAAGACGCAGGATTTCCGCACGGATCTTCGACCCAAGCATTTCAGCAAGCACATTCATGGTTGCGTGCTTCTAGCACGCAATTGCGTGCTTCTACAACTCAATTTGAGGTGTCCCCCGATCCCTCCGGAATGCGGGCCGGCCCGGCCGCGTCCCTCTTGAGAGCCGTTCGGGCAAGGTGGGGGACCACCAGGTCGATCAGATCCCCCACGGGAGGGTCGGGGCGGAACGCGACCCACCCGGCATGGACAGGCCCGTGGGACCAGTTGTGACGGCTCAGGGTCCGGACGAGGCTCGCCGGGTGTTCGTCGGGATCGGCGCGGAGCCACCTCGCCAGCTCGTGCCGGACCTGGACCAGCATGGCCGCGATGAGGGCCAGCGCCACCACCCATGCCCGCCGGCTCTGTCGAGGCGTGCGTCGTTTCGCGTACATCCGGCGGGGCTCCTTCTGAACCGGGCAGCAGGTCGGCCAGCCTGTTTGGCCCGCATGCCGCCGGGAAGGAAACGGCATCAGCTCTTCCCGCAGAGCTGCCGCCGGGCGTGCGCGGTGTGGATGTCCGGCCGGACAGTCACACCGCGCAGCGAGCCCAGAACCGAAGCTCGAAGGGGTTTTCGGGGTTGCCTTGCTCAGAGCGGACGCTGACCAGCTTTTCGCGCATCGCGGCCAGAGTGTCCGCATGCGCCGGATCGGCGGCCAGGTTCCGGGTCTCCCAGGGATCGGCGGCCAGGTCGAAGAGCTGGGTGGCCCTCGTGGTGTCGGTGGCGTATTCGATGAGCTTGAGGTCGCCGGCGCGGACGGCGCGGACGGTGTCGAGATAGGCCATGTACACGGCGTCCCTCGGCTGGAAATGGGCGTCGGCGAAGGCGGGAATGAGACTGGTTCCGTGCAGGTCCGGTGGATGCGGAAGCCCCAGAAGGTCGCACAGCGTCGGGAAAATGTCGGAGTGGAGGGTGCTGGTCTCGCGAGTGACGCCGGCGGGGACGTCCGGGCCGGCGAACACCAGAGGAACCCGCACGCTATGCTCGTAGCAGTTCTGCTTGCCCATGAGCCCATGCTGACCCACGGCCAGTCCGTGGTCGGCGGTGAACACGATCAGCGTGCGGTCGAGCAGCCCCCGGGCCTCAAGAGCGCCCACGGTGCGCCCCAGGGCTTCGTCGAGGTGGGTGATCATGGCGTAGTAGTCGGCGATATGCTCCCGGACCTCGGCGGGATCGCGGGGGATGGCGGCCAGCCGTTCGTCGCGGATCCGCAGGGCCCCGGTGTCGGCCTCATGCTCGGGGGCGAAGTTCGGGGGCAGTGGGATCGACGCGGGATCGTAGAGCCGATGAAACCGCTCGTGAGTGGACCGGGGGTCGTGAGGGGCGGTCAGGGCGACGCTGAGAAAGAACGGCCGCGCCGCATCGTGGCCCTTCAGGAAGCGGAGGGCGGCGTCGGTGAACAGGTCGGTGGCGTGCACGCCGGCGTGAATGTGCGACCCCGACCGGCGTTCCACCGTCCTCGTGAGCTTGGGGTCGCGGATGGTGGGGAGGTGGTCCGCGTACCGGCCGGCGGGATCGTAGGCGTGGACGGGCATGTTCCAGTGATCGTCCATGCCGCCGAAGAAGATGTCGTCGCCGTCGGAAAAGCTGCGGGCGAAGCTCTCGGGGTGCTGATGCCACTTGCCGGTGCCGAACGCGGTGTAGCCGTGGGCGCGGAGGTGCTCGCCGAGCAGGGTGTGGTCGGCGGGGATCGTGCGGCCGCTGTCTTCGAGGTGGAACAGCCCGAGCCCGGTATGGAGCACGGCCCGGCTGGGCATGCAGACCGCGCCGCAGGTTCCGCCCTGGATCTGGGCCCGTGAGAACCGGCAGCCGCGCCGGATCAGGGCGTCGGCGTGGGGCGTGCGCACGGCCCCGCCCGAGGTGCCCCCCAGCGCGTCGAACCGCAGGTCGTCGAGGACGAAGAGGAGCAGGTTGGGGCGGTCGGTCATGAGGGTGTCCGGTTCAGGGCCGGATGGCCATCTTCGCTTCCTTTGACACCATGTCCAACTACAAAACCTGCTCGGGGCGGCGGAAGGGGTTCGTCACCTTCACTCCGCCGAAGTCCATCCCGTCCTGGAGATCCTCGGAGAGAACCTCCGGGCAGCCCAGCACCCGCGCCGCCTCGACCACGGCAGCGTCCCAGTAGGAGATCCTCCAGCGCCGCGACGTGGCGGCGGCGGCAACGAACAGTTCGAGCGACAGGTCCAGGACCGGGAATCGCCGCAGGGTGGCCAGGAAGTTCAGCGCCTCCTCCGGCGCCAGAGGATCGCGGGCCGAAGGGCGGGTGGCCTGAACATAGAACTCCTGGAAGACCTGAACCGACAGAGCCAGGTCAGGCGCCTTCAGCAGGGCCGCCGCAATCTTCGCCTTCTCCGACTCATCCGGAGCCGAACTGATAGCGTAGAGAAGGATGTTCGTGTCAGCGAACCGAGGCACGATCATGCACCTGTTCGCGGGAAAGGCGCTGTCCGGCGGAGAACCTTCGGTGCGCCTTCCGAATCCTTGCGAGAACCTTGTCCTGTTCACGCCGCAGGCGATCGAACTCGGGCTCCTCTTCGACCAGGTGGGTCAGAAAATCCCTGACCAGTGCCGACAGGGATGTCCGCTTCTCCGCCGCACGCACGCGAGCCCGGTGGTAGAGATCCTCCTGCACAGATACTGTGATATTCTTCATGGTCTCACAGTAGCAGGAATCCCATGCCCGGGCAAGCGGCGTTGCGGCGGAAATGGCGGGCGTGTGCGATGCGGATGTCCGGCCGGACACTCACACCGCGCCGCGAGCTCGGGACCGCCGCTCCAGTCGGTTCCTCACCTCATCCAGGACATCCCGAAGGCCCGGCTTGGCCGCCATGGCCCGATCCGCCTCCCGGAACCAGGCGTCGAGCCG
>PXDE01000393.1 GCA_003566475.1 PVC group bacterium
GCGAATGCAAGGGCTTCTCAGGCTCCGGGCATCGCGGAGACGGGCGAGGACGCCCATCCCACATGGTGGCCATCTCCTCCCGACCCGGTCGGTCCCCAGCGCTTACGTGCGGATTTGGGGGCTTTGCCGCGGATGTGGGGTGTGAGGTGTGAGATGTGGGGGGGCGGCTTTGCCGCGGATGTGGGGTGTGAGATGTGGGCTGTGGGGATTGCGGGGGAGGTCCTTGGTCCGGGGTCCGTGGTCCTTGGTCGGTGGTCCTTGGCTTGCCCTCCGTAGCCACGCCGGGCGGGGCGAAGGAGGGTCCTTGGTCGGCGGAGGGGGGGGCGGGGTCAGGTGTCGAGCGACGAGGCGACCTCCTGGACGACCGAGGGGGAGACCCGGAGTCCGGCGCGGACCAGAGCTTCCGCGGCCCGGGCGGAAGTCACGGGCGGTCACGGGCCAGAGCGTCCAGGATCTCGGAGGCCTCCTCCTGGAAGGGGGAGACCTGGAAGCGGGCGAGGTTGGTCAGGAACTCCGCCCGGCTCAGGCCGGCGACCTGGGCCGCCTTCTCCTGGCTGAGCACGCCGATCTCGTACCACTTGGCCGCTGCGGCCATCCGCAGCTCGGAGGCCAGAGCGGGGCCGTCCTTCTGCATTCCGGCCAGGATTTCATCGGCGAGGTCGATATGGATCGTATGGCTCATGGCATCCTCCGCCTGGCGCTTCACCGCCCGGTCATCAAGACGAAACCTACCACAGCGCCCCGGCCTCAACCAATGGAAAGGGGAGGCGCCTTCGGCGCGGGGATTGGGGGGAGAGGTCCCTGGTCCCTGGTCCTTGGTCCTTGGTGCGTGGTCGCCGGAGGTGTCTCCGGCGGCGTTCCCTCCCTCCTCCTCCGTCCGGAGCCGCTCCTCCTCGAAGACTCGGGCGAGCGGCCGCCACAGGGGGGAGGTCCGGGCGCGACGATGGTCCCTCCTTTCTTGTGACTCTTGTGCATCTTGTGGCCAATCCGGGCTTCGCTTGGGGTCGGGCGCGTCCCGTGCTCGGCCAAACGCTTCCGTCTGCGCCCTGCGGGCTACGCCGCGACAGGTGGGGCGTTCGGCTACGGGCTTCGCGCGGGGCCAGTTCGGTTCAGGGGCGTGACCACAGGCGGCCACGTCCTTGGCGGACGTAGCCACGGGCTTCGCGCGAAGCAAGCTCGGATCAGGGGCGGTATCAGGGGCGGCTTCGCCGCCGATGTGGGGGGTGGGATGTGAGATGTGGGGGAGGCCCCTGCGGGGCGGGTCAGTTGCAGGCGAGCCAGGTCCCGGCGGATTCCCGTTCGCAGGCGTCGAAGCGCTGACGGATCGCCTCGGCGGAGGGCGCGGGCAGGGGCCCCCGGCGCGTAGCTTCGAGATTGGCGGCGAGATGGGCGGGGGACGCGCTGGACACGATGGCACAGGAAACCCCGTCCATGGACAAGGTGAAGCGGAGCGCGAGCTCGGCCATGGAGTCGCACCCCAGAGCCGCCGGATCCAGGGCCATCCGGGCAAACCGCCGGGCGTAGTGGGCATGGCCTTCGGGAGCGGCGTCCGGGTTTCCGGCATGGGTCCAGGCCGCGTTGGCCAGGGGGCGCTTGGCGATCACCGCCACCCCGCGGTCCCGGGCCCGGGGGACGGCCCGGCGAAGATTGGCCTGGTCCGCCAGGCTGACCGATGCCTCCACCACGTCGATGAGCGGACACCCGACGGCCCAGTCCAGCCGCTCGTTGTCGCCCGAATACCCGACGTGCCGAATCTTGCCCTCCTGGCGGGCCCGATCCAGGACCTCCAGGGCCTCGCCCCGCACCAGCAGGTCATAGTCGTAGGAGTGCAGCAGCATGGCATCCAGGTGGTCGGTTCGGAGTCGTCGCAGGGCCTGATCCACGTCCTCCATATGGACGGAGCGGGAGCGCAGGCGGCCGTCCGGAAGGACCTCGTGGTGCCCGCACTTGCTCACCAGCACCATCTCGTGGCGGCGATGGTGGAGATGGCGGCCGATGATCCGTTCGCTCTCGCCATAGCATTGGGCGGTGTCGACCAGGTTGGCGCCGGCGTCCAGCAGCGCGTTCATCTGGCGCACGACCACGTCCACGCCCCGGTCGGGGGGAATGGAACCGATGCCCAGCGGAGCGACGGAAAGGCCGGTGGTCCCGAAGGGGCGGCGGGGCAGGTGGTGCATGTCGTCACCCTAGACTGCGCGTGCCGGGTTGGCGACCCGCGAGGTTGCCGCTCTCCCTCGAAGACTCGGTCGAGCGGCCGCCACAGGGCGGAGGTCCGGGCGCGACCAGTGCCCCCCCTTCTTGTGCCTCTTGTGCGTCTTGTGTGCCGTGCCGAAGCCAAGAGAAGGCAGGTGGCCAATCAGGGCCTCGCTCGGGGTCGGGCGCGTCCCGTGCTCGGCTGAACGCTGGCGCGTCCAGCTACGGGCATCGCTCGGATTCGGATGCGGATCCGGTGCGGCCAAAGCCTCCGCGGCTTCGGCTACGGGCTTCGCGCGGAATCGGCTCGGACCGGGGGCGGAGTCGCGGTCATCCACGCCCTGGCGGGCGCGGCTACGGGCTTCGCGCGGGGCCAGTTCGGTTTCTGGGGCGGATCGGGGGCGGCCAAACGCTTCCGACTTCGCCCTGCGGGCTACGCCGCGACAGGTGGCGCGTTCGGCTACGGGCTTCGCGCGGATCTCGTCGTTCGCGGGAACCGCCCGCCGGGCGGCTACCGGTCGGCCCGGAACCCCGACCACTCGATACCGGCCAGGTCCGCGAGCGGGCGGTCCCAACTGGCCAGGTCGTCCTTGTGGAACTGGTTCAGGTGATCGTGCCCGCAGGCGCGGGCCATGACCTGCATGAGCTGCACGCTGGCGCCGAGGAAGGTGGCGAGACGCTTTGAGGCCACGTCGACATCCAGCTTCCGGCGCAGCTCGGGCTTCTGGGTGGCGACGCCGGCGGGGCACAGGTTGGTGTTGCACATCCGGGCGCCCACGCATCCGATGGCCTGCATGGCCGAGTTGGCGAGCGCGACGCCGTCCGCCCCCAGGGCCAGGGCCTTGGCGAAGTCGGCGGGCGTGCGCAGGCCGCCGGTGATGATGAGCGTGACGCGTCCGCTCGCCCCCGCCTGGTCGAGGTGGTGCCGGGCCCGGGCCAGGGCCGGGATGGTCGGCACCGAGATGTGGTTGCGGAACAGCAGGGGCGCCGCGCCGGTGCCCCCGCCGCGCCCGTCGAGGATGATGTAGTCGGCCCCGGCCGCCAGGGCGAAGTCGATGTCCCGCTCGATGTGCTGGGCGCTCATCTTGAACCCGACCGGGATGCCGCCGGTCAGCTCCCGCACCCGGTCCGCGAACCGGGAGAAGTCGTCCACGGTGCACAGATCCTCGAAGGTGGGCGGAGAGACGGCGTCCTGGCCTTCGGGCAGGCCCCGGACCTCCGCGATCCGCCCGACGTTCTTGCTCCCCGGAAGGTGCCCGCCGGTTCCCGTCTTGGCCCCCTGGCCGCCCTTGAAGTGGAAGGCCTGGACCCGGGTGAGCAGGCTCTCCGCGTAGCCGAACTTGGCGGAGCCCAGCTCGTACAGGTAGCGGCGGTTGGCCTCCTGCTCCTCGGGCAGCATGCCGCCCTCCCCCGAGCAGATGCCCGTGCCCGCCTGGTCCGCGCCCCTGGCCAGCGACACCTTGGCCTCCTCCGACAGGGCGCCGAAGCTCATGTCGCTGACCAGCAGCGGGATGTCGAGCCGAAGCGGCTTCCGGGCGTCGGGCCCGATGACCAGCTCGGTGCCCACCGGCACGTCATCGAGGCGGGGCTTGGCGGCGAGCTGGGCCACCATGAACTGGATGCCGTTCCAGTCGGGCAGCTCGGCGCGGGGCACCCCCATCGCCCCGATCTCGCCATGGGATCCGAGCTTGCTCAGGCCCTCGCGGGCCAACTGGTGGATGAAGGCCACCGTGGGCTCCTCCGGGGTGGGCTTGGGCTCGGGCATGCCGTCCTTGCTGTCGCCGGACTCGAGCGCGAACTCCTTTCCAACCTGATCCGCCGGCACCTTGGCATGGGTCCCGTCGCAGTACGGGGCGTTGCCGGTCTGCTTGCAGCGGCAGAGATAGGCCTCGCCGTCCTCCTCCGCCGTGAAGGCCTTGGGGGTGAGTCCCGTCCCCTTGTGCGATCCGTCGCAGAAAGGCTGGTTGGAGGAACGGCCGCAGGCGCAGAACCAGTACTCCTCGCCGACCTTCAGTTCGACCCCGATGGGCTTGTTGTCCGCGACCTTGGGTTTCATGCGTGCTCCTTTCCGCGAATGTTGCCAGCCCAGTCCTGTCTGGGCAACCCGGGATTCCGGCAGACAGGCCAGGAGGCCACTCCCGTCCATCCGTCCCATGGGTCCCATTCGTCCCATCCAAGAGGTCTCTGGGAATCCGGCGGGGCAAAGGCCCCTTGCGGACGTCACGGCAGAGACTGCCGTGGCTACACCGGGTGTAGCCCCGGTTCTCGCTCGGTTCCGCGTCGTTCTCATGCGCGGCCAAAGCCTGGGCGGCTTCGGCTACGTGCGGGTCGGGTCAGCGTCGTTCCCTCCGGCGTCTGAATCCTTGGCGGATTCAGCTAGGGCGGAGGCCGGGCGCGGCCCGTAGCTGGACGCGCCCCGAATCAGGCCATCGCGAGGGAGCGAGCTCGTCACTCGAACCCCAAGGCTACGGGCAGGTCGGCGAAGGGGAAACCCTCGATCCCGTCGTCGGTCCGGATCGGGGGCCCCTCCGGATAGACCAGGATCCGCCGCCGGAGCCCGGGCAGACTCTTCAGGGCCCGCAGTCCCTTGCCCCAGTGGGGCTGGAGCGTCCGGCCCGCCTTGGCCTCGATGGCGACGAACTCGTCCCCGCGCCGGATCAGGAAGTCCACCTCCGGACCCGAGGGGCCCGGCGCGGCCCAGTAGTGCATCTCGTCGAAGGCGCGGCGGTAGTCGCGGTAGGCCCGCAGGGTCTGGGCCACCAGACCTTCGAACAGGGCGCCCCGCTCCTCGGGGACGAGCGGGCCCGAGGCGCCTTTCATGGCCCGCACCAGCCCCGGGTCGCACCAGTACCACTTGGGATGGCGGCGCTCGCGGACGCGGAGCCGGGCCTCGAAGGCGGGCAGGCGGAATCCGAGCAGCGTCTCCTCCAGGATCTCCACGAAACCGGCCACGGTGGTGCGGGCCACGCCGGCCTCGCGGGCCAGATTGGACAGGTTCACCACCTGCCCGTGGCACAGCGCGGCGATGGGCAGGAACCGGGCGAAGCCAGGGAGATTGCGGACCAGGGCTTCCGCCTGAATCTCCTCCTTGAGGTAGAACCGGGCATAGGCGGCCAGGGCGTCGTCCTTGTCCTCGGCGGGCCAGATCACCGGCAGCATTCCGAACCGGAGGGCCGCTTCCAGCGAGAAGGCCTCCCCCACCTCCTCGGGCAGAAACGGATGCATGACCCGGTGCACGGCGCGTCCCCCCAGCAGGTTCACCCCGGCACGCTTCAGCTTGCGGGCGCTGGAACCGCAAAGGCAGAAGCGGAGATCGCGCTCCTCCATGAGCCGATGGACCTCGTTCAGAAGGTTGGGCAGTCGCTGGATCTCATCCACCACCACCCAATGACCGACCGGAACGGCGTTCATCTCCAGGGCGAACGGGCCGGGTCGGGCCAGGTAGGCCTGGTAGAGGTCCTCGCGCAGGAGGTTGACGTAATGGGCGTGTGGAAGGGCTCTGCGAAGCCACATCGTCTTCCCCGTGCCTCTGGGGCCCAGAAGGAAGAAGCTCTGGGAAGGGGTCGCGAGGTGCCGAGGGAAGACCGTTTTGCGCTTCATGAAGTCATTTTTCCGTGAAATATGACGATACGATATGCAATGTGCGCCGGGAAGTCAAGGGGAGGATTGGTGCCCCGAACGCGCGTGCAAGCCGCCTGCGCAGCGCGTTGGGTTCCGCAGGTCGGCGCGGTGTCCACATGGAGCGGCGGAAGTGGCGGGACAAGCGCCTCGCGGACAGCACGGCAGAGACTGCCGTGGCTACACCGGGCGAAGCCCCGGTTCTCGCTCGGTTCCGCGTCGTTCCCTCCGGCGTCTGAATCCTCGGCGGATTCAGCTACGGCGGAGGTCCGGGCGGTCAGGGATGACGGGCGGCCAGCAGGGCTGGTGGATACTAGCCCTGACCGTTCCCCAACACCTGGAGGACGAAGCTCAACACCGCTCTGGCCATCTCGATCCCTTCGGCCGCTTCGCCCATGTCCGCCGGGCCCACCTCATCAGGGTACCTATACAGTGTCGCGTATGGCGTCAGTGAAACCGCCGTTTCTGCCAGAACTCGGAAGCGGCCATCCATGTCGGCACAAAGGTCCAGGAGCACCGCAAGATTATGCGTCTTCTCGAACTCCCGACCAACCTGGAGGAGAAACGCCTTGAGGGCTTTCTCTGCGCACTGCTGGGAATGGTATAGCGACGTTCCCGGGAATGCGGGCTCCCCGGAAATCAGCTTCTCGGCCGATCCGAGATCGTCCCTGGCGGCCTGGATCCACGCGCCGACCAGGTCACGCTTCGGGTCAGCCATGGAGCAGGATCCCGCGTTGCGAGACCTTCCAGGCCAAGGAGGCGGGCACGGTCGCCTGGCGCGTCATCTCGTCTTCGGTGCGGACCACGAATTCGGCCGGAACCCGAAGA
>PXDE01000496.1 GCA_003566475.1 PVC group bacterium
GGCGGGGCCCGTGCCGGGCCCCGGTCCGGGGAGGAACCCGCCGGGATCCTGGCCGGGAGGCGCGGCCCCCGCGAAGATCTCGAGCAGGCTGGGATCGACCGGATAGGTCCGGGTCACCACGGTGCCGATGACGGTCCCCCGGGGGAACACCTTCACCACGCCGGCGTCGATGACGTACCGAAGCTCGGCCAGTTCGGTGATGACATCCAGCGCGTCCAGCAGGGAGATGTCGCTGAGGCTGACTGAGATCGTCTGTTCGCCGACGTCGGTCCTCGGGGCGGCGGGGGCGGCCGGCGTGGGAGCGGCGGGGGCGAAGGGGTCGAACGGATCGAACGGCGCGTCGGGGGCGGCCGGCTGGGCCGGAGCGGGCGCGGTCCGTCCCGGGACGAACACGATGTTGATGGGATCACCGGCATCACGCGAGGCCTCGCGCAGGTACTCGATCATGTCCGTGACCTGGACGCGCGAGAATTCGATGCTGGGGATGATGAGATTGCGCATGCGCTCGATCAGGGCGACCTGCTCGCGCCGCTCGGTCTCGATCGGAGGGCCGGGGGTGACGCCGACGGGCAGGGAGATGTCGGCCCGGCGGGGGCTCTGCCATCCCCGGCGCACGTCGCGGGCCATCTGCGCGGCCACCAGCTCGCGCTCCTGGCTCACGGCGGCGTAGCGGACCTCCTCGATCTTGATGAGGTAGCGCATGGCGTCGGTATGGTAGGGGTCGATCTCGAGCACGGCTTCGAACTGGCTCGCCGCGTCGTTGTAGGCCTTCTGCTCGAACAGCCGGCGGCCCTGCTCGAACGCCTCGGACGCGCTGGTCCGCTCGCGGCGGAGGCGCTCGGCCACCTCGGGATCGATGCCGGGGTCCACCGGACGGACCGCCACCTGCCGCTGGGCGCGGCTGCGAAGGAGCTGGGCCCGACGTGTAGGCTCGACCCCCAGGCGGGTGGCCTCGTCCAGGGTGCGGATGGCGGCGCGAGCATCCTCGGCGTCGAGCTGCTGACGGGCCACGGCCTCGGAGGCCCGCCCATAGCCGTCCAGAGCTTCGGCCCGGGCTTCGGCGACGCCGGGGCGCTCGGGAATATCCGGGATGCGCTCGTAGGCCTGCCGGTAGAGGGTGCGGGCGTCAGAGAACCGGTTCTGGTCCATGGCCCGCCCGGCCTCGGCCAGAGCCTGCATGCCGGCCGCCAGGTCGGCCTCGCGGCGGATCGCGGCCCGTCGGGCCATTTCCTCGGGGGTCAGGGCCGGGGCTTCCTCCTCGTCCACCGGATCCAGGGCGAGCATGGGGTCGTCGGGATCCTCGACATCCGGCACGGGCGGATCGTCCACATCCGGAACGGGTTCCGGGGCGGGGGCAGGCGGCGCCTCGACATCGTCGAAAAGCCCGTTGAAGGCGTCGGCGTCCGGGGCCGGAGCGGCCGGGGCCTCCTCCTCTGCGGGCGGGACGGCGTTCGCGTCCTCGAAGAGGCGGTCAAAATCAACGTCGGCTTGCGCGACGCCCTGACCGATCTGAAGGGCCAGCGCCCCGATGACCGTCCAACCTGCGAACCAACCCCGTCTCATGCCACGCTCCTCCTGTCCGGATGAAGAATTCCGAGTTTCTACACGTTTCAAGACCTGCACACAACGATTGTTTTCGCTCATCACACGCTATTCCGTCATCATCATCATGCCGGGACGCCGCTGGGTCGGGTCGTCCCATTCGTCCTCCGGCGGCGCGAAATCCTCCTCCTCGGGCGGAGGCGGCGGCATGAGCTCCTGGAGCTCGGCTTCGGTGGCCCGGCGGATCTCCGTCACCCGGTCCCGCGGGGGGCCCACGACCGTGACCGCGTTGTCGGTGACCGACGTCACCTGAAAGGTGTTGCGCCGGACCTGGAGGGTTCCCCCTTCGGACGCCGACACCTGGCGCGGCATCTGGTTGGCATCGACCTCGTGGAGGGAGATGAGCCGGGCCACCCGGAACCCCGCCACCTGCCGGTCGCGCACCAGCCGTCGGGTGTCGCCGTCGCGTTCCACGAGGAGCACATTCTCGTCGTCGGGATCCAGTCCGACCACCGTCCAGCCCTCCACCTCCTGGCCGACCCGGCGGGTGAAGGTGCGGCTTCCGGTGTTGATGGTGAACAGGAGGGTGCCGGATGGCAGGCGCGAGGATCCCGCGAAGACCAGCGGAAACGGCACGCTGCGCACCTGGGCCAGGCGGAAGTCGAACGAGGGCGGCGGGAAGCTGGCCGGATCGTTGGGGTCGGTGCCGGCCTGGTACTCCTCCAGGTTGGTGTAGCCGTCCCCGTCGGGATCGAGGTGGGCGATGACCTCGCGGACATTGAACCCATGCTCGCGGGCCCATTCGTCGGGAATCCCGTCGCCCGAGGTGTCGGTCACCTCCACCACGGGCGGCTGCGGATACTGGGTGAACGGACAGACCATGGCATCGAAGGGGATCGGCCAGGGGGCCATGGGATCCACCGAACGGACCCGGACCTCGCTGGTGAACACCCGGGGTTCGGTGACTCCGAACTGGAACGGGGCCTCGGCGAGGGCGACGACCTCGGCCAGCAGAGCCTCGTCCGGATCCGCCACGTCGGGATGGGGGATCGGCGCGCGCTCCCAGGGCCGGTCGCGGAGGTCGTCCCGACCTCGCTGGATCTGCAGGATCAGCCCGAGGGCGGACCCGACCAGGGCCACCAGAACGCCCACCAGAATCAGCCGGTCATAATGTCTGCGGATCATGATCCCACCCCTCCTTCGGCCAGCGACTCGACGTCGGCGCCCGGGGTCTGCTTGAACCGGATCACGTCGACCTCGATCTCCACCACCAGCCGCTCGTTCCGGCCCGCGATGACCCGCTGATGCCGGGGCAGCGGGGTGATCACCGGCTCGGGCGCCTCGCCGGGCGGGCGGGTGGCGGGCCGCGCGGTCCGGGGCGGCGCCCGCTCGGGGGCGCGGGCGGGGGCGGTCAGAGCCGCCAGTTGCAGGCTGGCCGGGTTGGTGAACTGCACCCGGTTGACGATGATGAAGTCGTTCTGCCGGGCCAGGCGGTTGAGAAGGTCGATCAGCATGGCCTCGTCGGCGCTGAGCTGGAGGAGGAACCGTTCGCGGTAATACAGCTCGGTGTCATAGGTGTAGGCCTCGCCCGGGGGCGCGTCGATTCCGGCCCCCATGGCCCCGAAGGGGTCGTCCGACATGTCGGGCGTCTCGGTGGCCTCCGGTTCGAACACCGTCCGCTGGATCTGGACCAGGCCCAGGCGCCCGGGGCGCTCCGCGGCGGCGTCGAACACGGTGCGGACGAGGGTGTCGGCGGCCACGACCTGGCGGACCAGGCGGGAGAGGTCCCGCTGCCGGGCCAGCCGGCCCTCGGCGACGTACCGGGCAAACCCGAAGTGGTAGTTCGGCGGGGCCAGGGGCACCTGGCCGGCGGGAACCGCCGGCATGTCCATGTCGTCCTCGGGCTCCGATGCCACCGGGGCGGCCGCCGCGGTGGGCCCTCCCTCCCGGGCCAACTGCCGGAGATTCCGGATCCGGCCCTCCAGCATGGTGTGGAAGCCATGGATGGACCCGATCTCCGGAAGCGGGGTCTGGCGCTCGGCCAGCGTCCGCTGGAGGGTCCGCACCTGCCGGCGGACCTCCTGCTGGCTGGACCGCATGGCGTCGAGATTCTCCGCCGAGGGGAACGGGTTGGCCCGGTAGAGCGACTGGATCCGATCCTCCATGGCCGAGGACTGCTGGCGGGCGGCGTTCAGATGCCGCTGGTGCCGCACCAGCAAGACCAGTCCGACCACGGTGAGGATCAGGGAAAGGACGCCGGTGACGACCAGGGGAAGGTGCTTTTTCAGGTTCATCGGGCAATGGGCTCCTTCAGGGCGGCCCGGACGCTGGCGTCGCGCAGGAACGGCCGGAGAAAGGCGCGGGTGGTCCGAACCGAGGCGAAGAGCGCCTCCTCGGGCCCCTCGCCATCCGGGTCGGCCTCCATGGTCCGGATGATGCGCTCGAATTCCTCGGGGGTGGCGACCCGGTCGTTGTAGGCGAGGATCCGCATCTCGAGTCCGGCCACCGGCTCGGCATTGCCGAGCGAGGCCGCCCCGGCCAGGACCTCGCCCTGGGGGTCGGTGGCCTTGAGATCCGCGATCCACATCCCGGGCTCCAGGGTCTCCCGGAAGGTGTCGAACAGGCGGAGCCATGCCGTCCGCTTGCCGCCCAGGGCCTGGTACTGCCGGAGCCGGGCCTCATCGCGGTCGATCACCTCCTGCACCTGGGCGATCTGCCCGTTGATCTGGCCGAGCTGGTTCACCCGGAGCGAGATCTCCTCGCTCCGGGCCTCCGTGATCTTGGCCATCTGATGCAGGAATCCCGCCCACACCCCGACCAGCACCACCAGGCCGACCATGGCCATGATCAGCGCCGGGTACCGCTTCCGGAACTGCTTGTCCTCCTGGATCTGCGGCGGGGGGAGGTTGATCTCGACGGGGCAGGTCAGCGCGCTCCGGAGCCCGGTGCCCACGGCCTGGCTCAGCACGAAGGCGTTCCGGGCGATCCGCTCGGCCTCCACCGACGGATGCACGGGCACGTTCTGGAAGGGATTGAGGTACTCCGCCGGAACCCCCATCTTCTCGGCGAAGAAGGTGTCGGTGTAGGGGATGACGCACGTGCCCCCGGTCAGCAGCACCCGGACCGGGGCCGACCCGCCCTGCTGGCTCCGGTAGAAGGCGATGGACCGGCTGATCTCCGCGTGCATCCGGGTCATCACGTTGCGCACGATCTTGGACACGCGCTCGGCGGTCTGGTCCTCGGGGGCCTCGTAGGCCCCGCCCAGGCTCACGAAGGCGTGGGCCAGCTTCATCTGCTCGGCGTCGGCGAAGGAGAGGTCGAACTCCTTCATGATCTGCTGGGTGATGCTGTTGCCGGCCACCGGCACCGTGCGCACGAACAGATGGGGATCCTCGATGAAGATCAGGTCCGAGGAGCGGGCGCCGATGTCGACCACCAGCGTCGGCCCCTCGAGGTCGGGGTAGTTGAACTTGGTGCAGTTGTAGACGGCCATGGTGGCCACGTCCACGATCTCCACCTCCAGGCCGGCCGCCGTGATGGCCCCCGTGATCTCGGCCAGGACGTCGCCTTTGATGGCGGCCAGCATGGCCTCGACCTCGCCGCCCTCCCGGGCCGAGAGGAGCTGGAAGTCCCAGACCACCTCGTCGATGGGAAAGGGTACGTTCTGGGCGGCCTCGTACTGCACGATCTGGTAGATCTTGCCGGGATCCACCGGGGGCAGCTTGACGAACCGCGAGAACACCTGCTGGCCCGCGATGGACACCGTGGCCGGCCCCGGCCGGATCCGGTGCTCGGCCAGCAGTTCCCTGAGGGTGGCGGTGATGGCGGCCGGACGGCTGGCCTCGTCTCCGGGCTGGAGATCGAGCGAGGCCACCCCGAAATTGGTCAGCAGCAACCCCTCCTGGGGGGTCGAGGCGAATTCGGCCACCTTGATGAAACTGGTGCCGACATCGACGGATAGGATACGGCGGGAGGCGGGCATGCGGCGGGGGGGCTCCTGTTCGGGGGCGTCAGCGGGAGGGCGTGGCCGGAGGACGGATCAGCTCGAAATCATCGAAATTGACCATGGCGAAGGGTGTCTGCAGCCGGTTGAAGATGAATCCCTCCACGGGTGAGAAGCGTTCCCACCAGCGCTGGCCGCCCCCCTGGTTGCTGTCGATGGCGATCACCCGCCCCTGCACCGAGAACACCACCGCCACCGCCTCCGGGGATCCGAACCGGGACACCGTGCTGGGATGCAGGTAGGCCACCGCCGACCGGTTGCCCCGTGCGACCTGAGCGTAGCCGATCTCGCCCCGGTAGAGCGTGAACTGCTGCTGGGTGGCCCGGGCCACGTCCTGGGGATTGCGGACCAGCGCGTACCAGGTGATGTCGAGCGTGTCCGTCCAGTCCGGCCGCATCACGTAGTCCACCCGGAGCTCGGCCCAGTCCCTGGTCGTCCCCGTGACCGAGACGTTGGCCGCCTGGTAGCGGGGGGTGCGCGCGCGGTTCACCTGGAGCCGCCGGATCCGGATATCCTCTTCGGTCTGCCCCCGGCCTTCGCCAGCCAGACCGGCCACCAGAGCCACCGCTCCGATCCATACCGCCGCCCGCCGAACCGTCGTTGCTCTCATCGTCTCGTCTCCAGGACTGTCGGTCACCACGGCCCCGGCCGCCAGGACGGCGGAGCCCATTTCTGCCCTACACGCTAGAGGAGCACGCTTGGCGGGGTCAAACCTTTTCCGGCTTTTTCGGTCGGCCCTTCCCGCGCCCTCCGATCGCGTGAATTCGCCCCACCATACCACAGTCCCGGCCGTCTGTTTAGGGACAACCTGCAGAAGACCGCAGAAAGGGGCGGAAGCGCGGGCGATGCCCCCGGCGAGGCCCTTCGGCCGGCGCGCCATCCGCAGCCCTTTACGCGGGCCGCGGCGCCCCTGGAATGACGAGCCATCCTCAGCTCGGTGGCGGTCCTCCGCCGCCCGGGCGAAGGATGGTCGGGGCGACTGGATTCGAACCAGCGACCTCTTCGTCCCGAACGAAGCGCTCTGCCAGGCTGAGCCACGCCCCGACCCGTTTCGGAAGCGTCCCTTGTACGACGAACC
>PXDE01000547.1 GCA_003566475.1 PVC group bacterium
GGGCCCGCTCGAATCCGGGGGTGTCGACCAGGGTGTAGAGCGGCACGCCGTCGAGCCGGGCCGGATAGCGGCGGCAGCGGGTGGTGGTGCGCGGGCGGGGGCCGATGGCCACCCCGTCGTCCTGGGCCAGGGCCGAGACCAGGCTCGACTTTCCCTTGTTGGGGTGGCCCACCACGGCCAGGACCGGTTCGTCGCTCATGTCGCGCCTCCGTCCGGACGCAGGCCCCAGGCCAGGCCGTCCAGGCCCAGCCGGGCCAGGAACCCCGACCACACCCGGATGTCCTCCTCGGTGGCCGCGACGGGCAGGCCCGCCTCCGGCCACGGCCCCAGCACCACCTCGATCCGTCCGGCTCGACCCATGGCCTTCCGCATGGCCCGCAGGAAATCCTCGAACTCGCCCAGCGGCGGCTCCCAGGCCTTCACCGCGATCCTCACCGTCCCGCCATCCGCGAGTGCGGCCACCGTCCGGGCCGTGGCCTCGTCCTCGCGCCAGGGGCCGCCCGCCCCCGCCGTCCGCACCTCGGCCGCCTCGCCCGCGCCGACCGCCTGGCGCAAGGCATCGGGCGCAAGGGACAGACCTCCCCAGGCCACCACGGCCGAGACTGACCCGCCGCCGGACAGTTCCGCCGGGACCGAACCTTCGCCATCGCCCGGGGTCGGCTCGGCATCGGCCACCCGGGTGTCGAGGTGCGGAGGGTTCAGCCGCTCGACCACCTCCACCGCGCCGGGCAGGAGGGCCAGGGCCTTGGCGGCGGAGGCGGCGAGGCGATGGCGGGTCACCACCCAGGAGACGAGCCGGGGCAGCACCGCATAGACCCCCAGGCACCAGGCCAGGAACGGCCACCACCGACCCCAGACCGCCGGATCGGCGCGGACCATGCCCTCAAGACGGTAGTACCGGGTGGCCTCGATAAGGTCCGCGCCGGGCGCGGCGGTCGGGACGCGCCACGCCCAAGGCGCGGCGATCAGGCCGGTCATCCGTCTCACCGACTCCGGCCCCACGTCCAGGGTGGTGCTCCAGCCGAAGTAGAGATCCTGCCCGGCGACCCGCACCAGCAGCGTGAGCAGCGAGGCCAGAGCGAATCCGAGGGCGAAGGTCTGGCCGCCCAGCCCCACCGCCCAGCGCTGGGTGGCGGTCAGAATCCGCCAGGCCGCCGCGTGTTCCCGCACCGCGTCCCAGGCCCGGGCCACCGACTTGCGCCCCAGGCGGCGGACCAGCGTCATCATCCAGACCCCGGGATGAAGCCAGTTCCAGGCCTCGGCCAGGCTCCGCCAGGCCCGGGACTCCCGCACCGGGGCCAGCATCCAGACCACCCAGAGCAGGAAGAACGCGACCTGGGGCGCCACCAGCACGCCGAGGACATGGAACACGTTCACCGGCGCCTGGGCGTCGAAGCGCAGCACCGCCGAGGTCGCCCCCGCCCCGGCCAGAGCCCCGAGCAGACCGATGACCACGAACGCCGCCTTCCAGATCAGGGCGGCCCGGCGCGCCTCGGCCTCGCGGCGACGGGCGATCCAGCCCCGGACCTGCGCGACCGGCCGCCCCCGCAGCCCAGCTAGCGCGGCCCGGTCCTCGTCCCCCACCTCCTCCGACCGGGGCGGAGTCAGGACGACGGACAGGTCACCGAGCCAGGCCGAGGGCGAACCGCTGCGCGACTGCATGCCCCCATTCAACCCGCCCCCGCCCCTTCCGCCAAGCCCGGATGCTTTCCCCAAAGGCTCGGCCGCAACGTTTCAGCCCCTCCCTGTCCGTTCCGAACCGCGAATGGACCCAGCGCGGCTGCCGTCGCATGCCTGGACACTCCGCAAGGAATGCGGAGCCACGCCGGGTCAGCCCATAGCCCCGCAGTCTGATGCCGGTGGCTGTGGACCGGGCGTGGGGAGAGCAGGCGAGATAGCGGCGGCAGACCCGGCCTGCGCGTAGCTGAATCCACCGAGGATTCAGATGACGCAGGGACCGACGCCGGAACGCGCACGGGAAGGAGCTTCGCGCGGATCTCGCTCGATTCCGCGGTCAGCTGAACGCTTGGCGCGTCCAGCTACGGGCTTCGCGCCGCAGACGAGAGCCTGAGCGGGCTCGGACCCACTGGAACGGCGCGGCCTACCTGGTGCTGCGTCCGCCATGGGCACGGCCTCTTGCCGCCCCGCCTGGCGGACCACAGAGGTCGCGCTTGTTGCCTGTCACCACGGGGCCCGGTCCTCCGCGCATTTGGGCTGGGCCCGCTCGGGCATGAAATCCGGCTCCACATCCCGAACCGCCTCCTCGAACAGATCCCAGGCCGCATCCTCGGTGAACAGGACCACGGCCGCCCCCAGCTTCCGGATGCGGACCTCCGGAACATCGAATCGGAACTCCTTGGGCAGTCGGACCGCCTGGCTGGCCCCGGTTCGAAACACCTTTGCGGTTGCGGTCATGGCAGTCTCCCTCATGCGTATCTACTCGAATATGTACTCGGTCTCGGCGGGGGGCAAGGTCCGGCCCATCCTTGCCCGTATCGGGGTCCGATCCGTGGTTCTGGCCCGAAACCAGACGTACCACAGGCGGCAACCTGCGGTGCCCAAGCTGTGAGAGTTTGACCCATCCGCCGATCTGCTTCACGATACCGATTCACTCAACCGCCCTCCCCTTGCCCATGCCCAAACGAGCTTCCCGCACGACACCAGAAGTCTGGTCGTTCTTCACGGGGGCGATGGGGCTGGATCTGGGTCTGGAGTCCGTCGGCATCCATCCGACCCTGGCGGTGGAGGTAAACCCCGTGTTCTGCGAGACCATCCGCCTGAACCGCCCTGGCCTCCACCTGCTCCAGCGCGATGTCGCCACCCTGTCTGGTACGGAACTGCGAAGGGAGCGGGACCACGCAGGGGAGGTGCATCTCATGGTCGGTGGCCCCCCCTGCCAGAGCTTCTCCTCCGGCGGGAAGCGGGCCGCGCTCTCCGACCCCCGCGGCAACCTCATCTACGAGTACCTGCGCCTGATCAAGGAGGTCCGTCCAAGATTCTTCATCCTGGAGAACGTGGCCAACATCGTGACGGCAGCCCTCCGGCACCGGCCGATCGCCGAACGTCCTGGGAAGCATTGGAGCCTCAAGCGCTATTCCGACCCC
This sequence comes from PVC group bacterium, assembly GCA_003566475.1. Lineage (GTDB taxonomy): Bacteria > Verrucomicrobiota > Kiritimatiellia > SS1-B-03-39 > PXDE01 > PXDE01. Next base: position 3,105 of record PXDE01000547.1, read on the forward strand.
TCTCTCAACGGGGGAGATGATGCGCCGCCTCTCGAACCGGATGAAATGGCCTCCAGTGCGATCCGAGCCATCCTGCAGGATGTCGATTCCCTCAGGTACAGCACCTTCTTCGGTGTGCTCAACGCCGCCGACTACGGTGCGGCGCAACGGCGTCTGCGATTCGTCCTGCTGGGCAGCCGGGACGGGGAGTGTCCACCCCTTCCTGCGCCGACCCACGGTCGCCCCGGTTCCGGACTCAGACCGTTCGCCACCGTTCAGGATGCCATTGCCGACCTGGAAGCCGATCCGGGACCGCACTCGGAATACACGGAGCGGGTGAGACGGTTTTTCGCGCTGGTACCCGAAGGAGGGACGTGGAGATCCCTTCCTCCGGAGCTTCACCGGGAAGCTCTTGGAAATTCGTTCAGCGCGGGCGGCGGGAAGACCGGGTTCTATCGGCGCCTGGCCTGGGGAGAGCCGTCTCCTACCATCACCGGCCGCGCAAACCGGAAAGGCAGCGCCCTATGCCATCCGTCGGCCATCCGCCCGCTATCTGTCCGGGAATGCGCGAGAATCCAGGGGTTCCCGGACGAATGGGTCTTCGCCGGCGCCATGAATCAGCAGTACATGCAGGTCGGGAACGCCGTCCCCGTGGCCCTGGGGGCGGCCGTGGGCAGCGTGTTCACGCCCGAAGGGCACCGGGTGGAAGAGCGAAGATCCGCCCTGTTGCAGAGCGGAGCGGAGCGCGAAGCCATGCTGGCCGAGGCTATCCAAACCCTTCGGGCCTCCGGCCGGAACCGCTCCGCTCAGGCCCGCGAGGAACGACAGCTCAAACTGGGGATCTGATGGCCACGTCCGAAGCGCGTCTCGCCCATGTATCCGCCAGGAATCCGATCCACCGGGTGCACCCCGAAGTCCACGCGAGTCTATGCGCCGCCCAGGCCAATATTCTGGGCCATGCGTTCCCTTCCGCCCGCGATCTGATGGATGCGGCCATCGACGACACCAAGATCCGGGTCAGGGCGCCAGTAGCCATGGGGGACCAACCTGCCGATGCCCTGGCGGACCGTCCCTTCCCGGATCTCACGGGCCTCTGTGAATCCACGCTACGTGACCAAGGTGTGTCTGGAGAGCGCGTCCTTACCCTGCACGCTCACAACCTTGCCCAGCGGATCCAGATGGTGCGGGCCTTCGAGAACCCGGACTCGGTTCTGCGCATGGTCAGGGACAAGGTGGTGGCCGTGGTCAATGAATTCCCCGCGGACATCGGCGATATCGAGGTTGGGCGCAACCCAGGCGATGTGCTTGACCCCTTTATCCTAAGCGCGACCCAGGCCCTTCTCTACTCTGGCAGCTTCGACGCCGCGATCGGGGCCACGGTGGCCCACAAGGCGCTGATGATGATCGAGGGGCTTCTTGGTCACCTCCATGAGGATATCCTGGGGGAGTTTCGGGGAAACGTGCGGGCGCCCGAGCCACGAGGGTTCAATCAGGAGCTTCTCGACCCCCACACGAATCCTTTTCCGGGCGCTGACATCGTCCAGCCTCCTGGAAGCGCAGGCGAGCCGGTCGGTTTCCATCAGGTCAAGAGCAAGACCGGTTCCGCCAAGGGTGGAGACGGCAAACGACTTGGGGAGCAGCTCCGTCAGCTCCATCAGTACTACGGCGGCGACACCTACTACGACGCCCTTATCGGGAACACCCTTCGGGGCCATCGTTCGATGAACGGCGTCCTCAAGGCTTCACCGACCACCGTGGTACTTGTCGGCGCAGCCGCGTTCCAGGGACTCACCCGAAGCAAGGTGGGGCCACAGCTCCTTATGCGGGTATACCAGAACGCCTTTGCCGAAGCGGCGAGATCCACGGGCTACAGTGTGCAGAAGATGTCCCGCCGGATTATCGCGGCCTTCAAGGAACGGGCTGAATCGGGTAACGAGGACTACCTGGATACGCTTATCCACTCCTCGATCGAGGGACCGGTCGAGGACCAGGACAGCCGCCATTTCCAGCCCAGACGGGCCAGCAAGAGCTGACAGGCCTGACGCTTTGCCTAAGTCCGTTCCAGGCATGCGATACCCCATGAACTACCGCGACCTCGACCGCCGCCATCTCTGGCACCCGTACACCCGCCGGTCCGCCGCCGAGGCGCAGGCCTGGCCGCTGATCGTGTCCGGGGAGGGCCCGTACCTGATCGACGACCAGGGCCGCCGCTATGTGGATGCCACCGCCTCCTGGTGGTCCTGCGCCCTCGGGCACAGCCACCCCCGGCTGGTCCGGGCCATTCAGGACCAGGCCGCGACCCTCCAGCATTCCATCACCGGCAACCTGTCCCATCCCGGGGCCATCGAGCTGGCCGCCCGCCTGGCCGGGCTCATGCCCTCGCCGGGCCGCCATGTCCTGTTCGCCAGCGACGGCTCCTGCGCGGTCGAGCAGGCGGTGAAGATCGCCGTCCAATCCCACCACAACCTCGGCCATCCCGAACGCCACGGGTTCGTGGCCCTGTCCGATCCCTACCACGGCGACACCCTGGGCTCGGTGTCGGTCGGGTTCATGGACGCCTTCCATCGGCCCTACCGGAATCTGGTGTTCCCGGTGACCCAGGTCACCCTCCCCGCCGGGCATCCCCTCTCCGAGCCCGCCGACGCCGAGGCCCGGTTCGCGCCCATCGCCGAGACCATCCGGGCCCGGGCCGACGCCCTGGCCGGCATCGTGGTCGAGCCCCTGGTCCAGGGCGCGGCCGGGATGCGCATGTACCCGGCCGTCTATCTGCGCATGCTGGCCGACCTCGCCCGGGAGACGGGGGCGGTGCTCATCGTGGACGAGGTGGCCATGGGCTACGGGCGCACCGGGCGCATGTTCGCCTTCGAACATGCCGGGATCGACCCCGACATCGTGGTCATGGGCAAGGGCATCACCGGCGGCGCCACCCCGCTCAGCGCCACCGTGGTGAAGGACCGCATCTACGACACCTTCACGGATGGCCCGGACGGCGACCGGACGTTCTTCCATGGCCACACGTGGTCGGGCCACCCCATCGGCTGCGCGGCCGCGCTGGAGACCTTGCGGGTATACGAGGAGGAGGCGATCCTCGAAGGCGTGTCCGAGCGCGTCCAGACCTTGGACGAAACCGTCCAGACCTTGGACGGCGCTCCCGGCGTGCGCGACGTCCGCGTGTTCGGCCTGATCGCCGCCATCGAGCTGGAACCGGGACCGGATCTGCGCCGTCGCACCGACGCCATCCGCGACACCCTCCGTGAGCAGAGCATCCTCATCCGCCCCCTCGGCCCCGTCGTCTATCTCTGCCCGCCTCTCAATATCCCCATGGTGATGTTACAGGACACGGCCGAGAAAGTGGTCCGAGCCGTTCACCGCATTGCCCGCCCTCCCTCCTCGCGCTAGCATCGGGCTGTGATGAGACGCCTCGACGAGATCCTGGGCACGGTGTCGCGCGCGTTCCCGGAAGCGGGGATCGACGTCCTGCTCATCGGCGGGTTCGCGGTGAACCACTACGGCTAC
>PXDE01000588.1 GCA_003566475.1 PVC group bacterium
ACATGCCCCACATCGTTCGGGGTGGCGCATGACGGACACGTAAACGTACGATCGTCAGTTTACGTGTCCAAAACGGGGCGGGCGTCTCCAGCAGTATTTGCCCGGACCCCGCCTCCGGCGGAAGCCAAGGCGGCGTGGCGGTCGGCAGACCTGCCTTCCCGCCGCAGTCCATGGGGGGAGTCGCCTGGCCGACGGGCCTACGCCCCTGGACTGCGGTGGCATGGGTCAGCCAAGGTCCGGCGTCCACCGCGAGACCCCAGACTCACCAAGCCACACCGGTTCCTCATCCCGTGCGACACCGCCTTGACTCCCGCCGGAGGCGGATCTCGCCGCGCCGCACGCGGACGGATCTCCCATTGCGAACTCAGGAAAAGACCCGACGCCACCCGAGGGCTCCGGAAGGTCTGGGAGAAGCCACGGGGAACGCCGCTCAGCACTTCGTCAATCGTACTTCGTCAGCTTGCCCGACGAAGTCCCGCCTTGCGGGACGCGAAGTCGGGTCAATCTTCGGTTTCCGCGAATCTCGCATCCCGCATCCCCCATCCCGTATCCCGCATCGTGCCAGCCGTCTCACCCTTCATCCGACTGACCCCCGCCTACTCCACCCCGCCCATCACGATCCGGTCGCCGTCGAGGCGGAGGGTGCGGCGGCCGACGGTGATGAGAGCGTCGGGGCCGGGGGCGTCGTAGGTCACCTCGGGCGCGTCGCCGCGCTGGAGGGTCATCACCACCACGAAGTCGCCCTCGGTCCCTTCCGGCCCCCGGGCCCGCAGGACATCCCGGGTGAACGGATGGACGAGCTGGCGCTGGCCCTGGATCGCCCCCCCCTTGCTGGTGGCGTGGAAGGCGAGGGTGGAGTGCCGCAGCGCCTTGTCGACCCGAACCCCGGCGGGGGCGACGAACGTGCCGGAAAGGGTGGCGTCGCCCTTGCGGACGGTGAACCGGTTGCCGTCGATCGTCACCCCGGTCGAGGAAAGGTCGGGGATGATCAGGTTCCATTCCTTGCCGTGGTCGCCGGTGATGCGGTCGGTCACCACAAACAGGGCGGGGGCGCCGGACTGCCCGGAGAAGTCGGCGGCGAAGCCCCGCACGGCCTGGACGCCCAGATCCTCGATGGCATTGCGCATGCCGGTGACCTCGTGCTCGACCACCATGTCGCCCCCATGCCGTCGGGTGACGGTGCGGGTCACCTCGCGGCGCTCGATGCGGTGGTAGGCGGGGCTCTGGTCGAAGGCGACCGCCCCGCCCTGACGGTCGGGCAGGGGGTCGAAGGCGATCACCTCGCCGCGGCCCCAGCCGTTGACCGGGTAGTCGGGGAGGACGGCGTTGAACTGGGGACGGGCCTCGACCCCGCCGGTGGCGTGGTTCCCCACCCAGTGCTGGCCAAACCCGAAGATCTCGAAATGCCCGGAATCGGGTCCGCGGCCCCGGCCCGCGCCGGGGCCGCCGCCCCGGCCCCGGCGGGCGTCGAACCGGGCCACGATGCTGTCCGGGCCGTCCCCGGCGCGGAACCAGTAGGTGCCGTCGCGGAAGCTTTCCCAGGCCCCTCCGGCCACGGTGGAGGGCGGCGCGGCCTCGGGCGGGTCGGCGAGGTGGCGCAAGGCGTGGAACAGGGCCAGGGGGTCGCCGCGCATGGTGTCGGCGAAACGGCGGGCCCCGGCCTCGGTGGCCAGATCCTCCACCCCGATCTCCGCCACCTGCAGCCAGTAGCCCAGGATGGCGGGGCGCAAGTCCGGCTCGGCCAGGGCGTAGTACCGGCTGAGGTAGGCGCCGCTGTGGGCATGGCTGGGGGCGAAGGGCGGCACCACCTGCCGACGCCGCCCTGCGGAGGGAAGCCCCATGATGGTGGCCACCATGGGCTCGGCGGCGGCCCGGGTGACGATGGGCCGGGTGCTGACCGGCGTCCCGAACATGGTCCGCCAGGCGAGGTCGAGGTCGTAGAGGTTGGGCATGCCCGCGCTGCCGCCCTCGCCGATGCCGAGGGCCAGGCTCAGGCTGGTGTAATGGCGCCCGCGGCGGGCGTCCTGCAGGTACTTGAGGTTGATGCCCCCGCTCTCGCGCCAGCGGGCCAGGGCCTGCTCGTAGTCGGCGATCATCTGCTCCGGCGTCCGGCCGTCGGCGGCGCCGAACCGCTCCTGGAGGGCCCCGGCGATGCCCCCGGCGGCGGTGGGGGGACGGGGCGGATCGGCCCGGAGCCCGACCAGGCCCATGGCCGCGATGCCGCTGCCCGCGTACATGGTGTCGGCCAGATACGCGCCGGGTGTGGTCACCGGGCCGGATCCGGAGCGCCAGGGCTGGTGGAGGAACCAGTTCGAGACCCGGCGCATATAGTCCTCGGCATAGGTCCGGGTCTCGGGGTGCCAGGTGTCGTGGCAGAGATCGTGGGCGAAGGCCACCCGCATGGCCCGCTCGGCCCACCACACGCTCTGGTGCTCGCGCTGCTCCCACGTCCGCACGCCGTCGTCCACTTCGGCCCGCATTCGCACGCCCGCCTCCATGGCGTGCTCGCGGTCGCCGGTAAGCCGGTAGGCCACGGCCGGGCCGATAGGCCCGTGGGCCTCGACCATGGCCTCGATCAGAGCCCGGCCCAGTGGGGTGTCCGCCCGCCTTTTCAGGTCGTCGAGATCCTCGGCCCGGAAGAGCAGCCGGGGGCGCTCGTCGAATCCGCGGAAGGGGCGCTCCCGGCGGCTCTCGCGGGAGTCCCAGACCACTCCGGTCACCCGGCCCTCGGCGGTGAACGTGTCATCGTTGCGGGAGAACGCGCCCCGGTAGGTTCCTTCCCAGACCTCCCGGGCGGCCTGGGTGCGGAGGATGGTGTGCTCCGATTCGACCCGCCCGTCCGGGGAGGGCGTGCGCCGAAGTTCCAGCGTCCACTCCCCCCGGCCCCCGGCGATCCACATGTCCGGCCGGACCCGGGCCTCGAGGGTGAGCCGCACCGTGTCGCCAAGGATCTCCGAGCGCGTGACGGTGGCATCGTGGTAGGCGCTGTTGAAGGTCTGCGCGTAGCCCCACGCCTCGCTCCAGCCCCCGTCCCGGATGCCGCCATGGACATGGAACTCGCGGCGGGCCGGGTTCCGGCCGCCGACGTCATTGGTCAGGGCGCCTTCCAGAATCAGCGTGACCTCGCCGGACAGGGCGTCTGGGGCGGGCGCCTCGGCATGGACGGCGGTCGCCGGAACGAACGCCGCCGCCAGGCCGACCCGCGCGAGCAGGAGGGGAACCCTGCTGAACAGCGAGTACGATTCGTAGTTCATGGTCGTGGCTACTCTATCCCGAAATCAGGAGAATGCCCAAAACCTTTTCTACGTCTCCTGCTCGCAGCAACCTACACGCCGTGCTACCGCAACAGGCCCTCCTTACCGAAGCACGTTGACGGGCCCCTTGCTTGCGGCCGCCCCTTCAGGGCGGGTCGGGGGCCGATAATTCCTGGGGCTTGTCCGCGTGCGCGCCTTCAGCGCCCGGAAGGGGCCATTCTCGGACCCGGCTTCGCGAGGACGCTTCGCCGCGGCCCTGAGACACCAAAGGACGCCTTCTCCTACCAACCACTGCTTGCCAACACCATGTCCCCGACGTGGCACGGCGCTTCCAGCCCGTGCCCGAGCGAGGCCGGATCCCGGATCGACCATGGTCGGCGGAAACGCTTCTCATGGCCGGATCGGAATCGAACCTCGCTCGGCTCCGGGCAAGATGCCCGGGCCACGGAGGGACCGGCCCACATCCCACATCCCACACCACACATCTCCCAAGCCGTCTCACCCTTCATCCGGCTAAGCCCAGCGCACCAGCGGCGGGGACTGACCACTGACAACGGACCACCGACTACGGACGGCTCCCCATCACGACCCGGTCGCCGTCGAGGCGGAGGGTGCGGCGGCCGACGGTGATGGCGGCGTCGGGACCGGCGGCGTCGTAGGTCACCTCGGGGGCGTCGCCGCGCTGGAGGGTCATCACCACCACGAAGTCGCCCTCCGTGCCTTCCGGCCCCCGGGCAAGGATGACGTCCCGGGTGAAGGGATGGATGATATGGCGCTCGCCTTCGATCGAGCCCGCCTTGCTGGTGGCGTGGAAGGCGACCGTGGCATGACCCGGAGCCTTTTCGATCCGAACACCGGCGGGCGCCACGAAGGTGCCCGCCAAACTGGCGTCACCCTGGCGCAGGAAGAACCGGTTTCCGTCCACCGTCACCTCGGCGGAGGCCAGGTCGGGAAGAACCATGGTCCACTCCTTGGCGTGGTCGCCGGTGATGCGGTCGGCCACCACGAACAGCGCGGGGGCGCCGGACCGTCCGGAGAAGTCGGCGGCGAAGCCCCGCACCGCCCGGACGCCCAGATCCTCGATGATGTTCTGCGGGCTGGTGACCTCGTGCTCGACGGTCATGTCGCCCCCGTGCTGGCGGGTGACGGTGCGGGCGACCTCGCGGCGGTCGATCCGATGGTAGGCGGGGCTCTGATCGAGGCTGACCGCCCCGCCGTGGCGGTCGGGCACAGGGTCGAAGGCGATCACCTCGCCCCGGCCCCAGCCGTTGACCAGATAGTCGGGGAGCACCACGCTAAACGCGGGGCGGGCCTCGACGCCGGGCGGTTTGGCGGATGCTGCCCAATGGTGGCCAAGGCCATAGATTTCGAAGTGGCCCGAGTCGGGGCCGCGGCCCCGGCCCGCGCCGGGGCGCCCGCCCCGGCCCCGGCGGGCGTCGAACCGGGCCACGATGCTGTCCGGGCCGTCGCCGGCGCGGAACCAGGTGGTGCCGTCCTGGAAGCTTTCCCAGGCCCCTGCGGCCAGCGTGGAGGGAGGCGCGGCCTCGGGCGGGTCGGCGAGGTACCGTAGAGCGTAGAACAGGGCCAGGGGGTCGCCGCCCATGGTGGCGGCGAACCGGCGGGCCCCGGCCTCGGTGGCCAGATCCTCCGCCCCGATCTCCGCCACCTGCAGCCAGTAGCCGAGGATGGCGGGGCGCCAGTCGGGTTCGGCCAGGGCATAGAACCGGCTGAGGTAAGCGCCGTTGTGGGCATGACCGGGGGCGAAGGAAGGCACCACCGGGCGCCGCCGCCCCTCGTAGGGCAGCCCCATGATGGTGGCCACCATGGGCTCGGCGGCGGCCCGGCTGAGGATGGGCCGGGTGCTGATGGGCGTCCCGAACATGGTCCGCCACGCGAGGTCGATATCGTAGAGATAGGGCATGCCGGCGCTGCCGCCCTCGCCGATGCCCAGGGCAAGGCTCAGGGTGCAGATGTGCCGGGCCCGGTTGGCGTCCTCGAGATACTTAAGGTTGATGCCCCCCGACTCCCGCCAGCGGGCCAGGGCCTGCTCGTATTCGGCGGTCCGTTCATCCGGGGTCCGCCCGTCGGCGGTCCCGAACCGGTCCTGGAGGGCTCCGCCAAGGCCACCTCCGGCGGCGGCGGGCGGCCGGGGCGGATCAGCCCGGAGCCCGACCAGTCCCATGGCCGCGATGCCGCTGCCCGCGTACATGGTGTCGGCCAGGAATGTGCCCGGCATGGTCACCGGACCGGATCCGGAGCGCCAGGGCTGGTGGAGGAACCAGTTCGAGACCCGACGCATGTGATCCTCGGCGTAGAGGCGAGTCTCGGGGTGCCAGGTGTCGTGGCAGAGGTCGTGGGCGATGGCCACCCGCATGGCCCGGTCGGCCCACCACACGCTCTGGTGTTCGCGCATCTCGTGCTGACGCACGCCATCGTCGACCTCGGCCCGCATCCGCACCCCGGCCTCCATGGCGTGATCGCGGCCGCCGGTGATCCGATAGGCCACGGCCGGACCGATCGGCCCCTGGGCCTCGACCATGGCCTCGACCAGAACCCGTCCCAGCGGAGTCCCTGCCCGCCGCCGCAGGTCGTCGAGATCCTCGGCCCGGAACAGCAGCCGGGGGCGTTCGTCGAGACGGGCGAGGGCGGGACGCTCGCGTCGGCTCTCCCGGCTGTCCCAGACCACGCCGGTCACCCGGCCCTCGGCGGCGAAGGACTCGTCGTTCCGGGAGAAGGCTCCCCGGTAGGTTCCCTCCCAGAACTCCCGGGCGGCCCCGGTGCGGAGGATGGTGTGCTCGGACTCCACCCGCCCGTCTGCGGAGGGCGCGCGCCTCAGCTCCAGCGTCCATTCGCCCCGGCCTCCGGCGATCCACAGGTCCGGGCGGAGCCGGGCTTCGAGGGCCAGGCGGACGACCTCCGGACCGATGTCCGACTCGGTCACCGTGACGTCGTGGTAGGCGGAGTTGTAGGTCCGGGCATCGCCCCAGGCCTCGGTCCAGCCCCCGTCCTGCAGGGTGCCGTGGACATGGAACTCGTGGCGGGCCGGGGTCCGGCCACCGAACTCGGTGACCAGCGCCCCCTCCAGAACCATCGAGACCTCAGCGGACAGCGCCTCGGGGGCGGGCGCTTCGGAACGAACGGCGGCCGACGGGACGACTGCCGCGGCCAGGCCGGCCAGCGCGAGCACGCGGCGGGCCAGGGCGGAACGGGAGCGGGGTTCGTAGTTCGTCATGTGGGCTAATCTAACCCGAACGGACGAGAATGCCCAAGTCCATTCCTGCTCCGGCTGACCCCGGCAGCGCAACGGCCTTCCCTTCTCGAGGACACCCTCACGGAAGCCG
>PXDE01000542.1 GCA_003566475.1 PVC group bacterium
GGGCCTGATCCAGATCGGCCCCTCCTGGTTCGCGGTGGGGCGCGATGACGACAGGCTGGAACTGCGCGAGGACGAGAACCAGATGTTCTCGGTGTGGGGCGGCAGCGCCTCCCGGCTCGTCGAAGCCGTCCGCTATGTGGAGTCGAACCCCTGGGCCCAGTTCCCGGTCCGGGCGGAGATGGTGTGGGTGGACGAGGAGAAGCTGGGCGAGCTCGATGGGCCTGCTGCCGGGATGATCGAGCTGGACCTGGGCGGCGAACCGGGGCGAGGGGTGCTCGTGCTCTCGCCCACGGGCGACCGGTTCATCCGGGGTGGCGAGATCCCGGCCGACGCCACTGCCGCTCTGGGGATCCGGACGGCGTCACGTCGGGCCACCTTGGCCGACGTCAATGGCGATGGGAGGCTGGACCTGATCTCCTGGACCGGAACCGCCCTCCGGGCCGCGCTCAGGCAGGAGGACGGCACGTTCGCCGAGCCTCGCGACATGGTCCCGCTCGACGTCTGTCTGTCGCTCGATCCCGTCGCCCTGGAGAGCGGGGAGGTCGGGTTCGTGGTCGGGTCACCGACCGCGCCCACGTTGATCGTGCCGGACGGGGAGGGGGGAGGGAAGGTCCACCCGGTCGGGCCTGAGGAAGGAGACCTCGGCGAAGGCGGGTTCTGCGTGGTGGCGGACGTCACCGGCAATGGCCATCCCGACATCGTCCAGCTCTTCTCCGGGGGGCTGCGGCTGTACGCGGGCGAGGGCCCGGGACGTTTCGCGGCGCCGCAGGTGGTGGAGATTGCCCTCCCACGGAATCCGTCGCGGGCCGTGGTGGCCGATTTCGCGCAGGATGGCACCCTCGATCTCATGGTGGGCGGCGAGGACGGCATGGCCTATCTGAGCCGCCACGAGGACGGCTCCTGGCGCGAACTGCGCGAGGTGACCTACGAGCTGGCCTACCATGGCAACCAGAACGCGCCGTCCGTGATCGGGCTGTCGCTTACCGACATCAATGCCGACGGCCTGCCCGGGGTGGGGCTGTTCTACGCCGACCGCAAGCCCATGGCCTTCTTCAACCGGGGCTTCGCCTGCTTCGGCTGGGCCCGCGAGCTGGATGTCGACGCCGAGACCCATGTGCTGGGCGAGATGCCGGACGGCGCGGAGGATCTGGAAGGGCTCGACCTGCTTCAGCATGGCCAGTCGGCCGGCATCCTGGCCGACCTGCGGGGCGCGGGGATCCCCGATCTGCTCGCGGTTTCCGCGCGTGGCCACGAGCTGTGGCGGATCGAAGGCGAGCGGACCGCCAGCGGCGCCGTCCGCCAGCTCCAGGTCACCGCGCCTCCCGCATTCGTCGGCCCGGTCACCGTGACCGCCCGCGCCGGCGAGCGGATCGTCGCCATGTTCGTGGTCCGGCCCGGACACCCCCACATCCTCTCCCGCCCTCAGGCGGGTCCGGTGACCTTCGAATGGACCGCCCCCGACGGCCAGGTCCATCGCCAGACCCAGGTGGTCACCGGCCGCCGCCACTCGGTGGAGCTTGCGCCGTAGACGTAGGTCCTAAGCGAAGCCGGAATCGGCCGGGGGGAGGCTGGATACCCCAACGGGGTTACGTAGCTCTAACCCAGGGTTGCGAGGCACGAGCTACCCTGGGTTTTCGGCCCCCAAAATGATCCTACCCTGAAAGGGTTGCGTCCGGCCTTCCCATCGAGCCGGGGTGGTGGGGGGAGTGGATGGGTGGATGAGTGGATGGGTGGATGGATGGATGGCCGTCCAAGGTCTGGACGGAATCGTCCAAGGCCTGGAGGGGGGGATGGCAGGATCCTCCCCTTGGCCCAATTACGTTTTGTCCGCGCGTGGGGCCACGCTCCGACGTGGCCTTCCCGGGGTGCCCGGAAGCCGCCCAAGAAGAGTGGGGCGGCACCACTGGCCCTCCGCGCCGGATGGACGGCCCGCGCAGCGGCCCGGTGTAGCCACGGCACTCTGCTGCCGTGCCGTCCGAGCCCGATCACGCCCAATCCACACCGCACGCCTCCGGCTCGACGGCCTCCATTCGGGGTGCGGAACTTCGAGATCCGCTTTCCAGAGCGGAAGTCAGACTTCCGGAGCCAAAGCGGAAGTCAGACTTCCGCACTCCAAATAGCGGCTCCCCGTGGCCCACGGCCTCCGTTTTTGACTGTGTTGGCAGAGTCCCGTCTGCGGGACGGCGCCACCGCTTTGGCTTGACCGTGGTCAGGCGTGCAACCCCACTCCTTCGGCGGTTACCTCCAGTCCACATCTCCACCTCAGAGATTCTCCACCGTAGCGCCTGGGCGCATCCCCAATCCCCAATCCCCAATCCCCAATCCCCAATCCCCAATCCACAATCCACAATCCAAAATCCAAAATCCACAATCCAAAATCCCCTCCCCCCTCTTGCTTCCTCCGCAAAGCCGATCTAGTCTTCCTGAATCTCGCAGCCCTCCAATCGGGAGTCCCGTCATGTTCCGTCTGCTCCGCGCTGTTCCAGTCATCCTGCTCGCATTCGGTCGGTTGACGGCCACTTCGGCCCAGGAGGAGGGCGGGCCGCGGCCCATCGAAGGGGTGGAGGTGATCCGGCCCGAAGGCGAGTTCGCCCAGGTCGTTCTGGAGTTCAACGTTCCCGGCGCGCCGGGGGCGTTCCCGGGCTGGGTCTATCACGGCAGCCTGCGCGGCGGGCAAATACGGACCGACCATGGCATGGGCATCCGGAATCCCGGGGGTGAGCTCGACCTGAAAAATGGCCGGCTGACCGGCACCTTCACCCGGGCGCTCGGCCGGCGCCGGGATATGGTGGTGGCGGAGGTGACCGTAGACGCCGCCGTCCGCGATGGGGTGATCGAGGGCAAGGCCGTCATCGCGGGGCAGGAGGGCACGGTGTCGGGCCGGGTGATCCCCGAGGCCGAGCTGGCCCGCCGCAACGCGGTCAGCCCGGAGCGCGGCTGGCCGTCGTTTCTGGGACCGGCCGGGGGCGGCACGTCGGGGCAGCCGGCGGGGGTGGCCCTGGTGGATTCGGCCGATGAGTTCCGGGTTGTCTGGCGCTCCGAGGAGACGGATATCGGGCAGGGCGTGGGCTCCATCTCCCGGTTCATGAACGGATGGCAGGACGCGAACGGCATGCGCACCGCGTCGGGCTCGTCCTCTCCGGTCGCGGGGGACGGGAAGATCTTCCTGAGCTACTACGTGCCGTCGCCGACCCCGCGTGACGTGCCCCGGGGATGGTTCGAGGGCGTCGGCCACAGCAGCTTCGAGGCCGACCGGGCGAGGCTGGCCGAGCAGTCGGGCCTGGCCGCGGACGCGCTGCCCACCCATGCCCTGGAAAAGATCTGGTCTTCGGCGGATGATGTGGTGCTGGCCATGGATGCGGCCACCGGGCGCACGGTGTGGAAGGCCGTAATGCGAGACCGTGGCCTGAGCCTGCAGCACCACAAGGTCGGCCCGTTCAACATGACCCCCGCCTATGGCGAGGGCCGGGTGTTCGCCATCGGCATGTCGGGCTGGCTCTACGCCTTCGATGCTTCCAGCGGCGAGCCGCTGTGGGAAGTCCGGCTGGGGCTGGGTCGCGGTGCCATGTTCAGCTCCACCGCCGTGGCGGTGCGGGGCGCGGTGGTCGCGCCGAGCCAGGGCGTATGGGCGGGGTTCGACCCCGCCACCGGGCGCGAGCTCTGGCGCTCGGACCTGCGGCACGGCCAGGTCTCCCTGGCAGTGTGGCCGCAGGGCGGCACCGACTACCTTCTGGGGTCGGCGGGATCGGCCATGGTCTGCCTGCATCCGGCTACCGGCGAGACGGTGTGGCGGTTGGACTTGCCCAACCAGCCGGAGCGGGCGGTCGCGGTGCGCAGCGCGGGACGCGGTCTGGGATCCGGCGGCATTTCGGTGTTTGGCGACACCCTGCTGGCCTATGTGGATGAGACCGATCCGGCGGCGCAGAGCAACGCCGAGCGGGCGGCTTCGCTGAAGCCCCACCTCGCCGCCTGGCGGCTGGGCGGAGGCGAACCGATACTGGCGTGGACGGTCCCGGTGGAGACCCTGCATGGCGGCAATGTGCCGGTGGTGGTGCGGGACCGCTACGTGTTCGCCGCCGATCTTCAGGTGATCCGGCTGGCCGACGGGCAGGTGGTGGCCCGGGGGGAGGGGAGCAAGCCGGGCAACGGCGGGTACCTCCAGGCCATGGAGGATCTGGTGTTCGTGCGCCGCGACGGGACGCACGGGAGGATCGAGTCCGCCGTGTACCGGGTGGCGGAGAACGGGTCGGTGACCAACCTCACCCCGGAGGGCCATTGGGCGCCCCCCATCGGCGGCGGCACCACCAGCTACCATCACCCCATCATGTACCCCATGGTCGAGGGCCGCATGTTCCTGCGTCAGTTCGACGGCGTGTACGCCTGGGATCTGCGAAAGCCGTAGCCGCGCCCCGGAAGAGCTTCGCACGCTTCGGGCTCCCACCCGCGTCGTTCCCACGAGCGTCCCCCGCCCGTTCGAACAGGCTCACAGCAAGCTCCGCGGCGGCTGGCCCTGGAGTGGGTCCACGCTCCGACGTGGACCTTCCGGGCGCCAGCGGGTTGGCCACGTTCCCGCCGTGGCGGGATGGCCGTACGAGGTGGTGTCTGTCGCACGAACGTGCGCCCCCCTGGAGGGCAAGGCTCCCGCCGGGCCGTGGGCGTGAAGTGCGCATGGTCCGCTCCTATCCAGAGAAGTCACGGCCCAGGATCCGTCCATGCCCGAACCTCGCTCCGGCTCGGCAGGAGCCTGCCCTCCCAGGCCTACGAAGCCCCCTTTCGACCAAGGCAGGGGAGGATGCTCAATGAAACCAAACTCGTCCTACGACGTGTCGCGCCATAGCTCAGCGAAGGCGGAAGCGCCTGGGCGAAGTAGGATCCCCAATCCCGCGCCCGAGGCGCTCCCCTGCGCCCTTCGCAAAACAGAAACAAAAAAATCGAAAATACCGATTGACCACCCGTGCGCCTTCTGCCACCATCAAATCCGTTCCAAGAACCCCGCCCCTCTTCGGCTCGGGTCGCGAGGAAGGCGGGGAACGGCACGAGGACACGGCCGCGCATGCGCGGCCACAAAGGAAGGAGACGGGAGTGATGAAGAGGAAGAAGGCACGCTGGATGGGATGGAGTTTGCTGACGGGTCTGGCTTGCACGGTGCTCGCGCCCGTCGGAGGCCGGGCGAATACCTGGAACTGGTCCGGAGAAACCGGAACTGTCGACGCGCCCAGCAATGGAACCTGGACCACGGAAGGGCATTGGGATGAAGGGGACCCTCCTGGCGGCACCGTGCCGGTGAGCGCTTCCGGCACCATCCTCTCCTTCGGGTTCGATAACGGCAACTACTCCATCACCAGTCCGCCTTCCAGCACTGAGGCCAGCCCGTTTGATCTCCAGCGGCTCGTCTTTCACGGCACATTGAACTCGGACCTCACCTTCACCCCCAGCTTGCCGGCGCACATCCGCTTCAACGGCATCGGAGGTGGCACGGGCATCGACGCCAGCGGGCTATCGGGCGGCTCCATCCGAATCTCAGGCAATAGTAACACGCTATCCAGTATCGAGAGCATCCGCGTGGACGTGGGTGCCGGGGGAACCGTCTATCTCGGTGGGGGCAACGCTGCCTCGAGATCGATCCACACGCCCTGGCTGATCAAGGTCGGCGATGGGACGCTCGCCCTCCGCCGTACCAACGACATCACTGGCGGCATCCAGCTCCAGGAGGGAACCTTCCAGGCGCTGGGTGAAGACTTCAGCATGCCCGGTGTGCTGGAAGCGTGGGATGGCAGCACCATCGGCGGCACCAGCAAACCTTCGACGATCGGCGGGCTGACCAGCCCGACCACCGGCGCCGGGACCGTCAACTGGACCAGTAACGAGAACATGACGCTGCGGGTGACGTCCGGCACCACCGCAACGTCCCACAGCAACTACCATTTGACCCAGAACATGACGATCTTCAAGACCGAGGCCGGCACGCAGGTCTTCAACGGGGACTTCACCCAGGCCGGGACCCAGAACGTCACCTTCAACGTCAACGCTGGAACGTTGGAGGTGAACGGCACCGTGAACCGAGGCTCGGCGACCGTCAGCGGGGGAATCTTGCAGGGATCTGGCACGCTCGCCTCCAACTCGACCATCAACTCCGGCCAGATTACCGGCAGCCTTAACCTCAACGGGTCGAACCTTACCGTGAATGGCGGGGTCGTGGACGGGAACGTCACCGTCAACAGCTCGGGCACGGTCACGGTTGCCGGAGGTGTGGTGGAAGGAGACGTCACCATCGACAACGCCAACCCGGTGGAGGTCAGTGGGGGCACTGTGCAGGGCAATGCGCTGATTTCCGGGAACGCCACTATGACCGGCGGGGGACTTCTGGCCGGGAACGCCACCGTGGAGGGGAATGCCCTGCTGCTCGCCTCGGGCTCGATTTCGGGCAGTCCCACCGTGCAGGGGAACGTCACCGTGGACGTCGGCGGCACCCTGGGCGGCACCCCCGAGATCTGGGGGAACGTGACCGTGGCCTCGGGCGGCATCCTTTCTCCCGGCAACAGCATCGCCGAGCTTGTGGTAGGTACCAGCACCCTTCCCGACAGCATCCTCACCC
>PXDE01000197.1 GCA_003566475.1 PVC group bacterium
GGGCCGGCACGACCCCCGGCAAATCCCTCCGCGCAGCATCAGGCCGCGTAATTCCGGTGAAAAGCCCGAATCCACAATGCTGAGGCCGAAGGGGAAAGCTCCAAACTCCAGTACTTGGGCGGAGCCCGTCCGATCATGTGCTTGTGCGGTCCAGCGACTTGTCCACGGAACCGCGGGAGTGTGTCTCAGAGCAGCGAGCTGGGAGGTTTCACGGTGGACGCCGTGCCTTGGTCGACCTGTGCCACCGCAGTCCATGACCGGAGGCCCGTCGTCCAGGCGACCGCCCCCCATGGACTGCGGCGGGAAGGGAGGTCCGCGCTGCCTGCCCCGCCTTGCGGGGCGCAGGCAGGCGACCGCCACGCCTCCTTGGCTTCCGCCCGCTTTTGCGTGACTGCGGCGCGGCACGCCGGAGGCGGGATCGGGGGAAGGCTCGGCGCAGATGGACATAAACGACTACGATCGTAGGCACCTAAGACACCCGTGGCAGGTGAAATAAGCGACCACGATCGTAGCAGATTATGTCACCCCAGATGAGCGGAACTCGCGACGAATCTCCCGTAATTACTGGGGGAAACGGACATCATGGATATAGATGCCGACGATCGTGGGCAGATAAAGCACGTCCGCTGACGGAGATAGTTGCCTACGATCGTAGACGACTAAAGCACGGCTGGGGATGCGTGCGGGCACGGGGGCGTAGGATGGCCAAGGGGTTTCGGCCGCGCCTGATCCTCAGTCCGCGTAAAGCGCGATGAGCTTCGCCTCGGCCTCGGGGGTCCAGTAGCGGCCCTGGTCGAGCCGGGCGGCGACCTCGGGGTGGCGCTCGCCCAGCGTCTCCAGCGGGGTCAGGGGCAGGCCCCGGCACGACGGATACACGATGATCTTGCCCGGGATGGCCTGCTTCTCCACCGCCCGGATCCCGTCCACCGCGCCGTCGAGGCCCGACACCGCCGCCACCGAGAGGTTGGTGTCGAGGGAACCGGTCTGCACCTTGTTCAGGACGATTTTCATGTCGTTGAGGTCCGACCCGCTGGTGCCGATGAAGTACAGGCCCCTGGCCACATAGGTGTCGAGGTCCATGGGGTGGTCCACCCCGGCCGGGATCCCCGCGAAGATGTTAATGATGCCGCCCTCGGCCGCGTCGAGCACGGCCTGGGCCACCAGCGGCGGCACCGGGGCCATGGTCGCGATGTAGTCGAACGGCCCCGCCGGCGGCGAGGTCTTCGGGTTGTAGGCGGTGAAGGTCAGCCCGTTGGCCTCGGCCAGCGGGCCGGCCAGGGCGGTCAGGGCGGCCAGTCGCTCGTCACTGAGGTCGCCGCCCAGCACCTCGACCCCGGGCACCCCCTGGCAGAGGTTGCGGATGACGTGCATGGTGCCCATGGGGCCGCCCGCGCCGATCACGTTGATCCGGTCGCCCTCGCGGATCTCGCCGGTGGCGGGGATGCGGGCGTAGCCGGCTTCGGGGTCGTCGTCCGGGGTGCCGGTGACGCGCTGGTTGCCGTAATGGATCTTGCCCACCGGGGTGGACACGGGGCGCCCGAACCGCGCCCCGGCCTGCACGAGGTTGATGAGTCCTCCCTTGGCCAGCTTGGGGAACACCTGCTCGAGCAGGCCGGCGTCGCCGCCGAAGAACACGATGTCGTCGAAGTACTCGTCGGGCAGCTCGGCGGGATCGGTGACGTGGCACACGGGCAGGCCGTCCACGGGGTCGGCGGACAGCCAGTTCACCGTGCGCAGGTCGAGGTGCTCCCGGGCCCAGGCCACGGCGTTGGGATGGTCGCCCACCACCAGGGCCCTGCCCGAGGGTCTGGGCCGCTGGCGTTCGCGGACCACGTAGGAATCCTCGACGCAGGCCCAGGGCTCGACCAGGGCCACCGCCGAGGCGGGCAGGTCCTCGCGGGCGGGCAGGAGCATCGACTCGCCGTCGGGGGCGGTCACCACCCGCTGGTCGAACAGGATGAACTCCTGAAGGCCGCCCTCGAAGTTGTAGCCGAAGGCCGCGTTGGAGTTGGCCGTCTTGAGCCAGCGGTAGTCGGCCTGGACCAGGAACCGGTCGCCCTCGCGGATGCCGGACACCTCCGGCCCCACCTCGACCACCCGCACCACGGTCTCGTGCCCGGGCACCGTGGCCTTCTCGCCGGGCACGTAGTTGGGCACCTCGCGCAGGACCGCGGCGTCGATCCCCGCCACCACCTCCGACTTGCGCACATGGCCCTGGAACTGCTTGAGCAGCTTGAGGTCGCTGAAGCACAGCCCGCACACCTCGACCCGGCAGAGGATCTGATGGGGGCCGGGATGAAGAACGTCCTTCTCCTCGTTCAGCCGGAGCTGGTCGGGTCCGGTGAGCTGCACGGCGCGTTGAGAGGCGGGGGTCGCGGTCATCTGATCCTCCAAAGTGGCTCAAACCTGCATCCTACCAGACCGGTCTCGTTCCCGGAAGCCTCCGGAGACAGGGCCCGAGGGGCCGTCCACGGTCTTTTCCTTTGGGCGGTTCGAGGACGGGGCGGCGATGGGGTCAGGCCTTTACCCTTGCCATCTCGCGCGTTTTCCACCGTATTCAGCGCCTGATCGGGGTCGGATGGAAAGGGTAAATGCCTGACCCCTCGCCATCCAGAGCCATAGGAAGAGACCGTGAGGGGCAGGCATGGCGGCTGGCTTGACCGGAGCCGGGTGGGCGTGCCAGCGTCTGAGGGCAGTTCCCGCCGCCGGCTCCGGGCAAAGCGCCCGCCGCCCGCGCCCGCGCACCCGGTTTGCCGCCATTCCCCCGATCTCCCACGAACTCAAGTACACCGCCCCCGCCTGGAAGGCGGAGGTGGCCTGGCACCTGGCCCGGCTGCACGCCCGGCCCGACCCCGCCCACCCCTTCGGCCTCGTCCGCAGCGTGTACTTCGACACCCCCGGCCTGGCCGCGCATGCGGAGAAGGCGCATGGCGACCACCTGAAGCGCAAGGTCCGGATCCGGTGGTACGGCGAGGAGGTCCCCGGGCGCCGCGCCGAGATCCAGGCCTTCCTGGAGATCAAGCACCGGGAGGGGATCGGCCGCTACAAGGAGCGGATGCGGTTCGCCGTCGATCCGGCCTGGCTGGAGACGGCTCCGCTGGAGGATCCCGGGTGGGTCCGGCTCCTGCGGAAGCTGGCCGCCGGCCATCCGGGCCTGATCCCGCACCACCTGCTGCCCGTCGTCTGCATCTCCTACGCGCGGCACCGGTTCGTGGCCCTGGAGCGCCCGGCCCGGATCTGCGTGGATGCCGAGATCCGGGGCGACCGGGCCAACCGCTCGGTGTTCGCCTGCGGATCCGGAGTGGCGCTTCCCGCCGTGGTATGCGAGATCAAGGACCACGGGCAGGCCCCTCTCCGCATCGAACGGGATCTCTTTCTGGCCGGGTTCGCCCGGCGCAGTTTCTCCAAATACGGCCAATGCCTGGACCGTATCCAACAACGAGGTTCGCTGACATGGAAAACCTGAGCGTGTTCCGGGCCCTGGAGGATTTCCGGGCCGTCTCCACCCGGCTCGACCCGGGCCTGTTCACCGTGGCCCTCCTGGCCGCCCTGGCCGCCTCCTGCGCCGCCAGCGCCCTCTACCGCTATTTCTACGAAAGCCGGGGCACGGGGAGTCAGGTCCACCGCGCCTTCCCCCTGCTGGGGATCTCCATCACCACGCTGTTCATCGGCGTGCAGCTCTCCATCCCCCTGTCGCTGGGCCTGCTGGGCTCCCTGTCCATCATCCGGTTCCGCACACCCATCAAGGAGCCGGAAGAGGTGGGGTTCATCATGCTCGTCATCGCCGCCTCGATCTCGGCGGCGACCTTCAACTTCCGGTTCCTGGTCATTCTCTACCTGGTGGCGGCGGCCACCCTGCTTCTCATCCGCGGCTCCCGCCGCTGGCGGGGGCTCCGCCGGGCCGGAGTGCTGCTCCTGGCCCTTCCCGACAGCGACGCCGAGACCGCGTCCGCCGAGGTGTTCGCCTACCTGGACCGGCATCTCGGCCACAGCGTGCTCGAAAGCTCGACCAGCCGCGACGGCACCACCAGCCTCCAGCTCGCCTTCTCCGGCATGAAGGTCCCCGTGCCCGACCTGCAGGCCGGCCTCCGCCGCCTCGCCCCGTTCGAGACCATCAACGTGTTCCTCGACCGGCCCGGCGGCATCCGCTGACATGCGGCGCCGGGGGCTGCGTCTGGGGCTGCTGCTGACGGCCATCGCGGCCGGCCCCGCCGTCCTCAGCCTCGCCCCCGACGAGGTGCTGTTCGACCGCCCGGACCGGAAGATCCGGCACTACACGGAGCGGATCGGGGAGGCCCTGGCCACCCGCCATGACGCGGCCCTTCTGGCCACCTTCGACGAACCCGTCCCCTTCGACTGGGTGTCGGGCCGCCCCCTGCTGGCCCCGGGGACGGAAGCCGCGCCCGGACGGTTCGGGCGGGCCCGGTCCCTGGACGGACGCGAGACCGCGCACATCCACACCCGCCTGGCCTGGCCGGACCTCGGCTCGCGGTTCACCCTTTCCCTGTGGATCCGGCTCGAGGACACCGGGGCCGACCAGGACATCCTGTTCACCTTCAGCCACGCCCGCCTGGCCGGCCTGCGTCTTCGCGACGGCCGCCTGGAGTTCCATGTCCCCGCCGCCGGCCGGGAACAGGTCGTCGCCGCGCCCTTCCGGGACTACGGCCGGCTCGTCCACATCGCCGCCGTGGCCGACCTCGACCGGGGCGAGGCGGCCCTGTACCAGGACGGGGCGCGCCTGGCCGCCGGCCCGATCTCCGTGGTCGACCCTCCCCCCCACAACCTCGCCCTGGGCCATCTGCGCTGGTACATCGGCCGGAATCCCCTGCGGGCCGAGGTGGACGAGCTGCTGGTGCTGCGCCGGGCCCTGCCTCCCGAGGAGGTCGCCGACCTCCACGGCGCCCGCCGCCCGGTTCTGGCCCACCTGGTTCCGGACCTCGACCGGAAACTCCGGTTCGCCCGGTGGTCCCGCGACCGCATCCGGGCCGGGCTCAGGATCACCGACCTGTTCCACCTCGGCCGCCACCCGGGCCGGGCCGATCCCGACCACCTGCCGGAGATCCGGCTCCACCTGTCCCGGCGCGACCGGCGTCATATCAACCGGACCCACCACCAGAGCCTGGTCAGCGGGCGCCGCACCCGGGATGGGGCCCGACCCCGCGACATCCATGCCGTCCTCGGCGACACCGCCACCTCGGCCCGGCTGAGCCTCGGCGGATCCGACCTCGCCTACCCGTCCTCGGGCCGCGTGCCCTTCGTCCTCGAGGCCGGGCGCGAGGCCCCTGGCCTGCCCGGGCGGTTTCTGCGCCTGACCCCCATCGAGGACGCCGGATTCCTGCTCCCCCTGCTCGAGGCCCGCGCCGCCCGGACGGCCGGGCTTCCGCATGTCGGCCTGACCCTGGTCCGCCTCACCGTCCATGGCGAGCGGGCGGGCATCTACCTCGCCGAGGACGCCCGCCACCTCGGCGTGTTTCCCGGGCACGAGTCCGGATTCTTTCATGGGGCCGTCGTCCCCTTCTACTGGCGGGATGTGTTCCATGGCCTCGACGACCTGCCGCCCCCCGGGATCCGCCGGCCCCCCGGCGCGGACGCCGCGATGCCCGGTGACCAACTCGCCGCCATCTACGACGACCTGGCCGCCCGCTACCGCGCCGTTCTGGTCAACGACGCGGCCAGCCCCCTTCCGGGCCGGGAGATCGCCTGGCGTCTGAAGCAGGACCGGGACCGGCTCGCGGGCCCCGCAAGGCCGCCGCCGGAGCCAACGTCCCCGCTGGACGGCGCGGAGGGCATCCTCAACGAGTTCGCGGTCCTGGGAGTCAACCCCTCGCCGTTCTATCTGGTGCGCGACCTCGACCTCGCCGCCTTCCGTCCCCCCGGCGTCTCGGTCGCCTGGTCGAGCTCGCGACCGGCCTGCATCAGCAGCTCATCAGCCTCCGGATTGGACCACCCGCCGTAGTTGGTCGGTCCGTCCGTCATGAGCATGAAGTCCTGCAGCGTCGGGTCCGGGATCGCGGCCGGCATGCTGAGCGCCGCCACATCGAAGGTGCCTGCGCGGATCTCGGCGATGAACTCGCCCCACGCGAGGGTCTCGATGTTGACGGTGTGCCCGTAGGCCGCCATCGCCTCCTGCAGGTAGACCTGCGAGGCCTCACGGTTCTGGTTGCCCTGGTTGGTCAGGATCGTGAACTCCAGACCACCGTCGCCGTACCCGGCCTCCTCGAACAGCTCCGCCGCCCGAGCCCACAGGACCCGTCCGAGGAAGCCGGCGCCCGCACCCGAGCTGGCGATCACACCAGCTGCAGGCAAGCTGAAGCCGAGAGCGTCGTAGGCGAACAGTGGCAGGTAGGTGAGCACCGCCGCCGCGCCGAGCGACATCAGGAGCGCGTAGGCGGTGAGGTAGACGATCGGGCCACGCAGCTCCAGAGGGCCAGGCGGCAGCGCCGTCGCACCTCCCGACCGCGCCGGGACGAGGAGCCTGGTCGCGACCACTCCGAACAGCGGGAGCGACGCGAGCGCCAGCGCTGCACCGCGCCAGCCGGCGCCCAGAGCCAGGACCGGGAGGACGAGAC
>PXDE01000472.1 GCA_003566475.1 PVC group bacterium
GGAACAGGGAGGAGGCCAGAATCCGGCCCGCCGGAATCAGCAGCGTCCCCCCGCCCCGGTTGCCCAGCTCGTCGAGCAGCGGCTGGAGGCGTGGAGCCTGGTTGGTGTCCGAGCGAAGGTCGATGCCGTGGTCGAGGGCGTTGAGGATGGCAGTCATGGGCGACACCTTATCCAAGGCTGGCCCTACTCGACCAGACCTGAAGGCACGGCCAGTCCGCACTGACGGGCCAGGGTCTGCTGACGGACATCGAAGGTGAGCATGTCCCTCGCCCCGCACCGGACCGCCGTCGCGACATGGAGGACATCCCACGAGCGATGACCGCCTTCCATGGTGCAGGTGGCGGAGATCCGCTCGGCTTCGATCAGCACTTCGGCCCAGTCACAGGGCTGGACCGTCAGCGCGCCTGCCGCGAGATCCTCCCCGAACGCGACCAGGGTGCGTTCCCCTTCCCGTCGTCCGAACCCCCTCGTCCGGTCCATGGAGTGGAGATAGACCTGGAGCCTCACCGACTGCCGGAACTCATAGGCCACGGCGGATGAAATCGTAAGGGCCTCCGCCAGCCCCTGGTAGACGGCACGAGCCCGGCCCGAATTGTCCTGCTCCCGGTACAGCGCGCACAGGAAGCTGGTGTCGGGGAAGGACGTCACCCCTCCTCGCCCTCGATCTCGAAGGCCCGCATGGCTTCCACTTCGTCACGGGTGAACCTGCGCCCCCCCCAGATCTTTCGGTTTCTTGCGGCGAAATCCACCTTCGGCACTTGTGCGGGAGAGGCGGGGGCCGGGGAGACCAGTCTGGCCACGGGCTTGCCGCGGCGAAGGATCTCCACCTCCTCGCCCTGCCCGATCCAGGCCACGACTTCCGGGAACCGGTTTCGAAGATCGGCTACCGTTGCGGTTTTCATGAGACAACCATATCTCATAAGCCGAGACTTGGCCACCGCCGAATCGGCATCGTCTGTTCTTGGGGCCTGTCCCTGTCCCGAGGCTTGGTCTTGGAGGAACCTCGGCGAAGGTGCCGTTCTGCGGACGGACCATGCGCATCCACGCCCTCGGCGGGCGCGGCTACGGCGCCCACACCGCGAGTAGCCGAACGCGCCAAGCGTTTGGACGCGCGCGAGTACGTCGCCGCCACCGAGCCCGAACCCGCGCGAAGCTCCCCTCCGGACACGGCCCCGCCGAGCCATAGGGTCTGTCCCTCGTGGCGATAGGGTCTGTCCCTAGCCCGTAGGGTCTGTCCCTAGCCCGTAGGGTCTGTCCCTAATGGGCATAGAGCCTGTCCCCCAAGGGACATAGGGTCTGTCCCCAAGGGCCACTTTCGGGCCATAGGGTCTGTCCCTAACGGGGTGGGTTGACACGCGGCGCAGACCCGTGCATGGTAAGTGTGTGCATTAGGACAGAGGCGGAACATGGCGGTCAAGACCATCACCATCGATCTGGAAGCCTACGATCTGCTGAGCGCGGAGAAGCGGGGCGACGAATCGTTCAGCCGGGTCATCAAGCGTCGGCTGGCCCCGGAATGCACCGCCCGCCGGCTGCTGGACGACCTCCCTTCCCTAGACGTGGCGGAGGATGCGCTAGAAGGAATCGAGGCCCAGATCCGTGGCCGGGAGGGTTCCCCGGCTGAATCCCCGGTTCTCGATCCTTCGCCGGACGGGTAGTCGGTATGTTCGTCGAAACCACATTTTGCGTGGACCTCCTCCGGGAGGCCCGTCGGGGAGGCGGCCCGGCCACCGAGAAGCTGGCGAGCCTTGGCGACACCGAACTGCTCGTCTCCATCTTCGTGCTCTGCGAACTGGATGCGGGCGCCCGGCTGTCCGCGAGCCCGGAACGCGAGCAGGCCAAGGTGGCCGGGCTGATCCGCCGCCTCCGGCTGATCCTGCCCGACGCCGCGTTCCCCGCCGCCTATGGCGCGGCCGAGGCGGCGACTAGACTCCAGGGATCCCCCGTCCCCGCCATGGACCTGCTCATCGGCGCCACCGCCATGCAGCACGACCGACCCCTGATCACCCGGGACACGGGACACTACGGGAGAATCCCCGGGCTCAAGGTCGAGACCTACTGATCCCGTTCTCCGAACCCGCGCGAAGCTCCCGTCTGGGCACGGCCCTGCGGACGGATCGAACGCATCCACGCCCTCGGCGGGCGCGGCTACGGCGCCCGCTCCGCGAGTAGCCGAACGCGCCAAGCGTTTGGACGCTCGCGGGAACGACGCCGCCCCCCGAGCCCGAACCTGCGCGAAGCACTCTTCCGGGCACGGCCCCGCGGACGGTTCAGGCGCATCCACCTCCTTGGCGTCGGTGGCTACGCGGGGTCAGGGCAGCCGCACGAGATCCCGCGTCCGCACCGGGAGGCCGGTGGCGATGGCGAGATTGCCGGCCACGCCGGTGAGGATGCTCCAGGCGCCGTCGAGGTGACCGGCCGCACGCCTGAGTGGATCATCGCCCGCCCCCTCGAACACGTCCCTGAGCAGCCGCACGTCGCCGCCCCCATGGCCGCCCTTGGCCGACTCATAGGTCACCTCGCGCGGCTTCTGCCAGTGCTTCTGGACCAGGATCACCGGCACCTGGAGCTTCACCTCCTTCTCCTTTTCCAGATTCTCGGCCAGGTTGATGTCGTCCTTGGAGGTGGACACATAGGAGTTCTCGGCCACGTTCAGCTCCAGGCGGCCCTTAGTGCCATTGAACATCACCCGGAACCCCTCCCAGGGGCAGTGGGCGTTGAGCGAGTAGGTGAGGATGGCCTGGTTGCGGTACCGGACCAGCACCCCGAGGGTGTCCTCGGTGCTGATGTTGTAGCCGAACACGCTCTGGTCGCGCTGGTAGCCGTCCTCGACCTCGGCGTCGAGGTACATGGCCTTGAGCCGCTCGTCGCGGTCGAGGTGGAGGGCGAACGGATCGTCCTGGGCCACGGGATGGCCGGTGGCCCGGCTGTAGAACCGGGTCATCCCCCGCTTCTCGGCGTTCTCGCGCCCGTAGAAGGCGAGGCGACCCATGGCGAACACGGTCTCCGGGGTCGAGTCCAGCCACCAGTTGACGAGGTCGAAGTGGTGGGTGGACTTATGGACGAGCAATCCGCCGCTGTTGGCCTTGTCCCGGTGCCAGCGGCGGAAGTAGTCGGCCCCGTGCTTGGTGTCGAGCAGCCACTCGAAATGCACGCTCAGCACGTCCCCGATCTCCCCGCTCTGGAGGATCTCCTTCACCTTGGAGTTCCGGGGCGAATAACGGTAGTTGAAGGTGACGGTGAGGTCGCGCCCGGTCCGCTCGACGGTGTCGAGGATGCGCTGGCAGCGGGGGGCGTCGATGGTCATGGGCTTTTCGGTGATGACATCGCACCCCGCCTCCATGGCCCGGCAGATGTAGTCGTCGTGGGTGCGGTCCATGGTGGTCACCACCACCCGCTGCACCTTGCGCTCGGCCAGCATCTTCTCGAACGCGTCGGCCCCGTACATGGGCACCTTGGGGTACTTGTTGCGCTTGCGGTAGCGCTCCATCACCGCCTCCATGCGGGTGCGGTTGATGTCGCACACCCCCACCAGCCGGGTGCGGTCCTTGTAGGGCCCCATCACCGCGTCGAGAAACATCCCCGCCCGTCCGCCAATACCCACCTGCGCGATCCGTGTCTTCGTCCTGGCCATGCCGTTCCCTGTCCTGGTTGAGGTCCGTGGAGTCAAACCGGCCTTTATAGGCTCCGAAGGGGCGCGGGGGCAAGCGGGGGGATGGGGGGATGAGTGGATGAATGGATGGGTGGATGGGTGGATACTCGGGGGTCGGGCGTCCACGTGGGACGGGCGCCCTGAGTGGGACGGGCGTCCCCGCCCGTCGCCAGGAGGGCAAGGCGAGCCCTGCGCAGGCCGAGCCAGGGGCGAAAAACCCGGGCCTCGGGCTCATTCAGGGCTGATGCTCCCGCAGGGACGGCCGGGGACGGCCATCCCACATGGGGGGCTTCCCCATAGACGCCGCGACTTGACCCTGCACGAAGGCCTATCCACCCTCTCCACCATGCCCGTCCACCTCGACGCCTCCGCCTCGCCATCCCCCGCCCTGCAGTTCGGCCTCGCCGAACTGCGGGCGGCGCTGGAGGCCCATCCCCCAGCCGACGACCTCTCGTTCCGGATCGGGGGAGTGCCCGCGACTCCGTATCCCTTCCATGTGACTCCGGATAGCCAATCGTATAGGCTGATCCGCAAGCACGATGGCCGATCCATCCAGATCGTTCCCGGCGGCGAGGCGGGAGCGATGTACGCCTGCCTCGATCTGGCCGAGGCGGTCCGGCTGGGCACGCTGGACTTGCTGAAGCAGGGCCGCCACCAACCGTTCATCGCCCGCCGCGGCATCAAGTTCAACCTTCCCCTCGACGCCCGCACGCCCAGCTATTCGGACGCGGGGGATTCCGCGCAGCAGAACCTTCCCGAGGTGTGGGATTTCGGGTTCTGGCGCGAGTTCCTCGATGAGATGGCCCGGCACCGGTTCAACGTGCTCACCCTCTGGAACCTCCATCCGTTCCCCTCCCTGGTCCGAGTGCCCGAGTATCCCGAGGTGGCGCTGGACGACGTCCTGCGCAGCCGGGCCCGCTATGACGAGACGCTGAGCCTCCGGGGAACCGACATGGTGAACCCGGACGTCCTCGCCGACCTGGAGACCGTGCGGCGGATGACCATCGATGAGAAAATCGCCTACTGGCGAAGGGTCATGCGCCATGCCTGCGACCGCGGCATCGAGGTTTACCTGTTCACCTGGAACATCTTCGTGTGGGGGGCCGAGGGAAAGCACGGGATCTCCCGCGATCAGACCAATCCGATCACCCTCGACTACTTCCGGCGCAGTGTCCGCGAGACGGTCCTGACCTACCCCGACCTGGCCGGGTTCGGCATCACGGCCGGCGAGAACATGGAGGACGGCCAGGGCCGGTTCACCCGCGAGGCCTGGCTGTGGCAGGCCTATGGCGAGGGCGTGCGCGACGCCATGGCCAGCCGGCCCGGCCGGACGGTGCGGATGATCCACCGCTGTCACGAGACTAGCGTGGAGGCCATCGCCGATGCCTGGCGCGACTTTCCGGGGCCCTTCGAGTTCAGCTTCAAGTACGCCCAGGCCCACATGCTCGCCTCGGTCCGGCCCCCGTTCGCCGACGAGGCGCTGGCCCGCCTTCCCCCGGAGCGGAAGATGTGGATGACGCTTCGACAGGACGACCAGTACCTGTTCCGTTGGAGCGACCCCGACTTCGCCCGCGCCTTTCTCGGCAACCTGCCCGGACCGGACAAACTCGGCGGGTTCTACATCGGCCCCGACGGGTATGTGTGGGGCCGCGACTTCGTGGGCCTCGATCCGACCGCGACCGGCCAGCTTGAGATCCGTCGTCAGGAGCTGTTCTTCCGGACATGGGGACGCCTGGCCTGGGATCCCAACCTGCCCGACGCATGCTTCCGCCGCCATCTCGGGTGGCGGTTCCCGGAGGCGGATCCGGAGGGGCTCGACGACCTGATCCGAGCCGCGTCAGGGATCATCCCGCTCGTGAACCGGTTCCACTGGGAGGACTACGACTTCCAGTGGTATCCCGAGGCCTGCCTCAGCCGCCCCTCCTACAAGGGATTCCACACGGTGGACCATTTCCGGACCGGACGGACGATGCCGGGCGAGGCTCTGCTGTCCATCGCCGAGTACGCCCGACGGATCCGGAACGGCGAGCCGATGCCCGAGGGTGTGGCCACCCCGCCCGAGGTGGCGGCGGACCTCCGGGCCCTGGCCCGGCGGGTTCGCGACGGCCTCCCGAAGCTTTCCCCGGCCCGACCCGGCCCGGAACTCGAAGAGACGCTGGCCGACATGGACACCCTGGCCTGGCTCGGCGAATACTACGCGGCCAAGATCGAGGGCGCGCTCGGGCTGGGGCTGCTGGCCGAGACGGGCGAGGAGGCCCACCGCGCGGTCGCCGTCAGGTCGCTGGAAACCGCCCTCGGGGCCTGGCGGGCCTATGCGGCGACCGTCGGCCGCCATTACCGCCCCCAGATGCTGACCCGCGTGGGAGTTGCCGATCTGGCCGCCATCACCGCGTACGTGGAGCAGGACATCGAATGGGCCAAGGCGTTCTGACAAACCAGATGTCCGATCGGACATCTGGTTTGACGCCGAGGGGCTTTCCGAGACTGCCGGACTAGAAGCAGATGGGGGGGCCGTCCAAGGCCTGGACGGATTCGTCCAAGGCCTGGACGGGCCTCGTGCGCGGATTGGGGCGGGGTGGCCCTGCCGCGTTGCCGGGAGGGGACGGTGCCTCGTCCATGGTGGCCGGCTTCGGCTACCACAACCGGTCGAGAATGGTGAGGACCAGCGAGACCGTGCCCAGGGCCAGGGTGATGACGAGGGTGGCCCGGTCGATCCGGGCCCGGTCCAGGTCGCGGCCGGTCAGGCGGTCGAGGACCAGCTTGATGTAGGGGCCGGACGGCCGCTCCGCGCCCATGCGGCGGCGGAACCGGAAATGCCAGTCGGTGATCGGGCAGTACCCCGCCCCCATCCACCGGCCCAGGATGAACCAGGAACCCAGCATGAGTAGGATCAGCCCCAGGTGGGCCACACGGGCC
>PXDE01000044.1 GCA_003566475.1 PVC group bacterium
AACCAAGGGCCCTATCAGGCTCTGGACTTCGCGGAGACGGACGGGGACGTCCGTCCCACGGCGCCGGGGCAGGCCAGCCCTGAGTGCGATCTGGGGCCAGACAAGCGCGAGACGGTTAGTAAGGTGTGGTCGGCCCGCCCGCGTTCCGCAGGAACGGGGCTACCCGTAGGCCGCATCCTATGGATGCGAGCCCTCCGCCGCCGGAACGCCAATGTATCGCGGACGGTCACGTTCCCTGCCGCTTTCCACGCTCATGCCGCTCTCTCTCGAAGACTCGGTCGAGCGGCCGCTACAGGGCAGCCTGCGGTGCGCCTGTCTGATCGCCCCCCACAAGTCTGCCAAGTAGGATTTCTCTCGCGGCAACCACCGACATTCGGGAATCGTCCATCGGCGGCTCCCCCAATCCCCAATCCCTAATCCCTAATCCCTAATCCCCCTCATCCCCATGCGCCGCCGCCTTGAGATCATGGAATCACCCCACAACCGGGTCGAGGTGTGGGCCGAAGACGGCGGCATCGAGTTCGTGGTGGCCGGGGCCACCCATGCCACCTGGCATCCCGAGCATCTGCTGACCGGCTATGCCTGGGACGCCCTGACGGCGGCGGTGTGCCTGGGCGAGCGGCCGCCGGAGCGGATTCTGCTCCTGGGGCTGGGCGGCGGCACGGCGGTCCGTCAGCTTCATCACCTGTTCCCCGAAGCGGTGTTCACCGGGGTGGAGATCGATCCGGGCATGGTGAGGCTGGCCCGGACCCACATGGGGCTCGACCGGCTGCCGGTGGAGGCGGTGTGCGAGGATGCCTTCGCCTTTCTGGCCCGCCGCCCGCGACCCGAGTTCGACTGGGTGATCGACGACCTCTACCTGGCCCGCGAGGCCGATGTGGAACGCCCGGCCCGGCCGGATGCGGACTATGTGGCCCGCCTGCGGGCCTGGGCGCGGCCGGACGGGGGCGTGGCCATGAACCTGGTCCGGGGGACCGGGCACCGGACGGTCCAGAGCCAGGCCCGGGCGGCCATGCGGTCGGGGTTCGGCGCCGTGGTCGGGATCACCCCGCCCCTGGGGCTCAACGAGACCCTGGTCGGCCGCGCGGCGCCGCTTCGGGCCCGGCGCATCCGGGCCTTCGCCGACCGCTGGCCAACCGACCACGACCGGGCGCGGTGGTCGGACCTGCGGGCGAACCGATTGCGTTGAGCGGGCGGGAAACGGGTGCGGCCAGGGGTGCACGGCCGCGCTCCATGCGTTAGGGTCGCGTCATGAAAGCGATCCATCGTTCCGTGCCATGCCTGCGTCCGCTCCGGTGTCTGATCCTCCCGCTCCTGCTGGCGGGCCTCGCCCCGTCCGCGCCGGCGGCGGAGATCCTGGGCGAATCCACGGCGTGGCGGACGAACATGCTCTGGCTGCCCGAAATGGTGGGCACCCAGGCCGAGGCCGCGTGGCGGCGCGGTTATCCGACCGAGGCGTATGACCGGTTCGCCGTTCTGCCCGAGGGCTGGACCCGCTGGGATTTCGACGATCTGGACTGGCCCCGGGAGACGCTGCCCCTGTTCGGCGGGCACGGCTACCGACAGCCCCGCGAGGTCGCGGCGATCCTGGCCCGGAGCGCGTTCGAGATCA
Organism: PVC group bacterium; assembly: GCA_003566475.1. Taxonomy (GTDB): domain Bacteria; phylum Verrucomicrobiota; class Kiritimatiellia; order SS1-B-03-39; family PXDE01; genus PXDE01. The sequence continues at coordinate 1,613 of PXDE01000044.1, forward strand.
CGGCGGCCCCGCAGGCGCGGGAGCTGACCCTGCGGGTGACCTACCGGGGTGGCGTGGCGGTCTATCTCAACGGCCAGGAGATGGGGCGTCGGCATCTGCCCGAGGGCGACCTCACCCCGGCCACCCTGGCCGAGGACTATCCGGCCGACGCCTTCCTGACCGAGGAGGGCGGGCAGATCGGGCCGCCCGGCGAGCGGGCGGACACCCCGGAGATCGAGCGCCGGCTCGACCTGCGGATCCGGAGCTTCGAGATCCGGCTGCCGCGGACCGCGCTGCGGCCCGGCCGGAATGTGCTCGCCCTGCGCGTCCACCGGGCGGCCACGCGCGCCGACATGCCCAGTTACGCGGGCGGCCGGGCCTCCTGGAACACGGCGGGCCTGATCTCCGCCACCCTGACCGCCGACCGGCCGGGAGGCATCGTCCCCCACCTTGGGGCGCCCTCCGGCGTGCAGACCTGGAACGCGAGTTCCCTCCACGAGATCCGGCCCGACACCGCCTACGCCGACCCCGGCCAGCCGGTTCGCCCCCTCTCCCTGGTGGCGGCACGCGGCGGGTCCGCGTCCGGGGTGCTGGCGGCGAGCCGGCGGGAGGGTCTCGCCGGCCGCCAGGTCCGGGCCCGCATGAGCCCGCTCCGGCACGAGCATGGCCAGGCCTTTCTCCCCGCCACCGCCGCCGAGGTCCGGTTCGCGCGCATGCCCGTCAACGCCCGGGGCGAGCCGGTCGGGTACTTCGACATCCTGTCCCCCGAGCCTCTGGATGAAGCCACCGTGCAGCCGGTGTGGTTCACCATCGACGTCCCGGCCCAGGCGGCGCCCGGCCGCTACCATGGCGCGGTGGAGGTGAGCCACGGCCACGGCACCCCGGCCCGGGTGGCCCTGACCCTCGACGTGAGTCCCTTCACCCTGCCCCATCCTTCCCGATACCGGACCTTCCTCGGGCTGATGCAGTCGCCCGACACCCCCGCGCATCACTACCAGGTTCCGCTCTACTCCGACCTCCACTTCCGCTACCTGGAGGCCGCCCTGGCCCGCCTGGGGCGGACGGGCAGCTCGGTCTTGTATGCGACGGCCGTGCGGGAGACCCATTTCGGCAACGAGCATGCCATGATCCGGTTCCGCGAACGGGGCGGACAGGCGGTTCCGGACTTCTCGGTCTTCGACCGGTACCTGGATCTCTTCGCGCGGCAGGTGGGCCCGCCGCAGCGGATCGTGGTTCAGGTGTGGACGGCCGACATGGACACGCGGGGGCAGCGGACGCGGGAGGTCAAGCTCACCCGGATCGGCGCCCGGGGGGACGCGGAGGCGTGGACCCAGCCGGTCTATGGCGAGCCGGGCACCGAGGACCTCTGGCGCCCGGTCGCCGACGGGCTGCGCGAGCGCATGGCCCGACGGGGGAGGCCGGCCGACACCCTGGCCTGGGGCATCGGCATCGACCACCGGCCCCATCCGGACACCGTGGCCTTCTTCCGGCGGATCGCGCCCGACGTGGGGTGGGCGCTGTTCACCCACGGGCGGGGGGATCCCAGGCCCCGGGAGGGGGAGCTGGAGATCCAGGGCATGCGGGTCACCTACCTCGTCCATCCCTACACGCCTCGTCAGGGATTCCGCCGGAGGTCCGGTGAGTTCGGGGGCTGGGACAACCCGTTCCTGTTCGTCTCCTCCATGCGGGCCGCCGTGACCGGCCAGAGCTCGCCCGCCTCGTACCGGATCCTGGTCGACGCGGCCACCCGCGACCAAACCCGCGGCGTGGCCCGGATCGGATTCGACTTCTGGCCCCAGGAGGGGACCCTGGACCGGCGCGGCGCGGGGCTCCTGACCCGCTACCGCACCAGCAACGTGCTCGACATCAACCTCATGCGCGACAACCCCCGCTCGCTCACCGCCCCCGGCCCCCAGGGCCCCCTGGGCACCGTCCGGCTGGAGATGCTCCGGGAAGGCCGTCAGCTCGCCGAAGCCCGGATCGTGATCGAGAACGCCCTGCTCCAGGAGGGGCGTCCCGACGATGCCGCCTTCCGATGGCAGCAGGCGCTCGACCGCCATGCCGCCGCCATCGACCTGGCCGACCGCCACGGCCCCTGGTACGCGGCCTCGGGCTGGCTGGAGTCGAACCGCGAGATCCTGACCGCCGCCGCCGAGGCCCAGGCCTTCCTCGGGCGGTCGGGGCGTTAATGGGGGCGGTGCAGGTAGGGGTAGCGGTGTGATTCCGGACGAAGCGCCGGGGAACATGGCCTGCGTCGGCGCAGGCGAAGCATGGCGACGATGAGCAGCGGCGAGAGCAGCACGAGCAGGCCGAGGGCGGGGAATCCGGTGCCGGTGGCCTCGCCGAGCATGGGCGTCGCCCAGGGCGAGACGCCGTAGCCCGCCCGGGCGATGGCCAGGAGCACCAGGGGCGGGGCCACGGCGGCCAGCATCCGCAGGGCGAGGCCGGCCCAGTCGGTGGCCCCCGGGCGGGACGGGCGGACGGGCAGGGCGAGGGAGAACACGCCGGCGAAGACCAGATGGTGCGCGGCGGCCAGGCCCCAGACCCAGGCGAACGGGTACCAGCCCCGGGCGTCCACGGCCCAGGCGATCCAGGCCGCCGCCGTGACCCCCGGCCACAGCGTCCACCAGGCCGCCCGGCGGCCGGCCCGGTCCCCCACCCAGACGGCCAGCCCCGCCCACAGGCCCCATCCCGCGGCGGTGCTGACCCCCAGGCCCCATCCGCCGGTTCCGAGCCCGAACTCGCCGACCAGGGCGGCCAGCACGGCCGCCGGCACCGCGCCCGCCCCGGCCCAGGCCGCCGCCCAGGGGATCAGACCGACGCCGGGATTGAAGTCCAGCACCCCGGGCAGGATCTCCACGCGGGAGAATCCGGCGCGGAACGCCAGCAGCAGGCCGAACACCCAGAGGCTTCGGGCGCAGGTCCGAGGGTCGGGTCTGGGGAGAGGGATCATAGGATGAGCATGCTGTCGCCGTAGCTGTAGAACCGGTAGCGCCGCCGCACGGCCTCCGCGTAGGCGGCCAGAATCCGCTCCCGGCCCGCCAGCGCGGACACCATCATGACCAGGGTGGACCGGGGCAGGTGGAAGTTGGTGAGCATCGCGTCCACCGCCCGGAACCGGTGTCCGGGCACAATGAACAGGCCGGACCTCCCCTCGCCCGCCCGCCCCGTTCCGTCCGGGCCCGCCGCTGTCTCCAGCGTCCGGACCGAGGTGCTGCCCACCGCGACGACCCGCCGGCCCTCGCCCCGGGCCCGGTTGACGGCGTCGGCCGCTTCCGGAGGCACCCGGTAGCGTTCGGCGTCCATCTCGTGGTCCTCGACCCGGTCGGCGGTCACGGGCCGGAAGGTGCCGAGGCCGACATGGAGGGTGAGGAAGGCGGTCTCCACGCCCTGGCCCCGCAGCCGGTCGAGCAGGGCCGGCGTGAAATGCAGGCCGGCGGTGGGCGCCGCCACCGCCCCGGGCTCCCGAGCGTAGATGGTCTGGTAGCGTCGGCGGTCCTCGGGCTCGTCGCGGGCGTCCGGCCGACGGATATAGGGAGGCAGGGGCGTGCGGCCGGCCGCGTCGAGCACCTCGGGCAGCGGCCGGTCGCCGTGCCAGGCGACGGTCACCCGGCCCCGGTCATGGACAGCCAGCACCTCGGCCACCCCCCCGTCCGGCTCCACCGTCCAGCGGCTGCCCGGCGCGGGGCGGCGGCGGGCCCGGAACAGGGCGTCCCACCGTCCGCCCCCGACATCCTCCAGAACGAACAGCTCCCCCCGGCCCCCGGTGTCCTCGCGGCGGACGGTCAGGCGGCAGGGCACCACCCGGGTGTCGTTGAGCACCAGCAGATCCCCGGGCCGAAGGTAGGCGGGCAGATCGGCCACCCGGGCATGGACCAGCTCCGCCGCCGTCCGGTCCACCACCAGCATCCGGGCCTGGTCGCGCTCCGGACAGGGGTGCTGGGCGATCAGCTCCTCGGGCAGGTGGTAGTCGAACTCGGCGGTCTCCATGTCCCTACCTCGCCGGAAGCCGGATCGGATGCAAGCGGAATCGGAGGCCGCGGACGGTACGGAGGGTCACAGAGGGGGAACCACGAATGGACCCGCCTTCGCGAAGACGCTCCGGCGCGGCACGCACGAATCCACACGAATGCGGAGGGGCCTCCCGTAGCCGCGGCCGCCGAGGCCGTGGATGCCGTTGGGACCGCCGCCGGACATACGCCGGACTCAGCCCTTCGCAGAGGGAGAGGAGAGGGTGAACCGCGAAAGGACGCCCAATCGGAATTGGGCGCTACTTCTGTGGCTCCGAACCCGTCGGCGATGATCCGGTGCGATGACTCGATATGCCGGAACAGGCTCCATCTTGTTGTCAGGCTCATTCCCTCTTTTCTGGCCGGCGTCTCTATTTGAATCTGTCGTCTGCCTTCTTCTCCGTCACGGTCTTTCCTACGCGATCAAGCCATCCCGTCCGGACATCGACCTGATGGTCGAATTCTGGAACATACGGCTTAATGTCGAGAAGGGGGGTTCCATTCAGAATGTCCACATTCTGGACATGAAGAATGCCGCTTTCGATCTTGTCCAGAAGGACAATGGAAACCCCGATCGGGTTCGGGCGCTTGGGCGCACGAGTGGCGAAAACGCCACGCGGCTCCGAATCCATGAAAGGGACAACATGCAGGCTGAATCCCTGACTGCGATGAAAATGGTACAGCAGTTGGATTTTGGATTGTGGATTGTGGATCCGCCTTCGCCAGGCTTCGACGCGACACGTTGTGGATTGGTGCCAAGTGCTTGGTGCTTATGCCCTCCCATTGAATCGCCCCTTCAGGGCTCCTGATCATCTAGAACGCTGACCCCCCAGGGCTTTCGCCCTCGTTGTTCTACACATCTTCTGGCTCCATCCGGGTGTTGGGGGGGGTGACGGCGCTCACGGGGCTTTCTGCGTCCTCTTCCGGGAGGTCGGCTTTCGGGCCCGGCGGGTGCGCGC
>PXDE01000331.1 GCA_003566475.1 PVC group bacterium
GCGAAGGGTTCCGGGCCGTGGGCGAGCCGGACCGGGGCCAGATCCCGGTCTGGGACGGGGAACTCGGCGGCCCCGGTCTGGGCGGCAATCCGCTGCGCACCGCCGTCCCCGGCCTGGGCGGCTACGCCTGGAGCTGGCCGGCCGGCCTCGAAGGCCAGACCGACACCGTGGTGGTGGCCGCCCCGCCCGCCGTCATGGGTCCCCGGGTGGTGGTTCCGGTGGCCCGGCCGTCGGGCGCGGGCGCTCCCACCGGTCTGACCGCCCTGCAGCCGGGCGATGCCCGCACGGGCCCGGGTTCGCCCCTGTGGATCCACGAGGAACCCGCCGGCATCCACCACAGCCCGGCCATCGTCGGCGACGGGGACACCGCCGCGGTCTACGCCCTGACCGGCCAGGCCGGCCAGGAGGCCCCCCGCGCCCTGATCGCCCTGGGCCTGGCCGACGGCGCCCTCCGCTGGACGACCCCGGTCGGCGCGGACGCGCCCGGGCTGCTGCGGGCCACCCCGGACCTGGTGCTGGCCGGGGCCGAGGCCGAGACGCTCGCCGCCTGGTCGCCGGACGGGGAGCGCCTCTGGTCGCGGCCCCTGGGGCCGCTGCGCGGGATCTCCCAGGTGGACCAGCACCGGGTGGCGGCGGTGACCGACCTCACCCTGACCCTGCTTGACGCGCCCACCGGCGCGGTCCTGTGGACGGCGCCCCTCGGCGCGTCGGGCCAGGGGTTCGTTCGACTCGACGGCCTGCGCGTGCTGGTGGCCACGGCGGCCGGCGTCCAGGCCCATTCCCTGGTCGACGGATCCGTCCTTCCGGCCGAGGCGTGGTCGCCCCCAGCCCGCGGCGTGGGCTCGCCAGTGATCCTGTCGCGTCACCACCTGGCCTACGTGTCCGACGACCATCATCTGATCCTGCTCCGCCGCGACACCGGCCTCCCGGCCGCCGCGCCCTTCGGCCCGGTATATCCCGGCCTGCCCCCCATGGTTTCCGGCGACGATCTGCTGGTGACCGCGCCGGATGGATCGGTCCAGACGGTAAGCCTGGACGGCGAGGCGTCTCCCGACCGCGTGCTGCGGGCCACCCCCTGGGCCGACGCCTCCTGGATCGGCGCCCCCGCCGCCCCCGCCGTGTTCTTCCGCACCGGCATCCTCGCCCCCCGCGCGGGGTGGGGGCTGGTGAGCCTGGAGGCCGGACGATGAGCCCCCCCGACCCGGTGTGGGTGGTGTATTTCGGCGACCCCCCGCCCGAAGGGGCGGGCACGGCCCGCGACCTGCTCGGCGGCAAGGGGGCCAGCCTGGCCGAGATGACCCGGGCCGGCCTGGCCGTGCCGCCGGGGTTCACCCTGACCACCGCCTGCTGCGAGGCCTACTTCGAGCTGGGACGCCAGTGGCCGGAAGGTCTCGAGGCCCAGGTCCGCGCCGCCCTGGCCCGCCTCGAGAAGGACACCGGGCTGACCTATGGGAAGGGCGCTCCTCCCCTGCTGCTCAGCGTGCGCAGCGGGGCCGCGCATTCCATGCCCGGCATGATGGACACCCTGCTCAACTGCGGGCTCCACCCCGGACTGGCCGGCGAGGCCGCCGACGCGCCCCGCTTCTGGGAGCTGCTGCGCCAGTTCGTGACCATGGCCGCCAAGGTCTGGCACGGCGCCGAACCGGAGGAGTTCGCGGCCGACGGGCCTCCCGTGCCCGCCGTCTCCCACGACGATCTCCGCGCCTGGTTCGAGGCCTACCGCCGTCACACCGGCGAGGGGTTCCCCACCGATCCCTGGGAGATCCTGGTCCGCTGCATCAACGCCGTGTTCGACTCCTGGAACAACGAGCGGGCCGTCGCCTACCGCGACCGCAACCGGATCCGCGGGCTGCGCGGGACGGGGGTCAACGTCCAGGCCATGTTCCCCTCCGAGGTGTCGGGGATCACCTTCACCCAGGACCCCAACGCCCTCGGGGCCGACCGCATGGTCATCGAGGCCAGCTACGGTCTGGGCGAGGCGGTGGTAAGCGGCGACGTCACCCCCGACCGGTTCCTGGTGAGCCGCCGGAGCGGCGACATCGAGACCGTCCTGGGCCAGAAGGCGACCGCCGTGTCGGCCTGGGGCGAGGACGCGGCGAAGGCCCGTGATCCCGACGCCCCGAGCCTCACCGAGCCCCAGGTTCGCGAGCTGGCCGACCTCTGCCGCAAGATCGAGGACCATTACGGGCATCCGGTGGACGTGGAATGGGGGCTGCACCGGGGCCGGTTCGCGCTCCTGCAGGCCCGGGCCATCCGGGGGCTGGACATCGCCCGGGCGGTGGAGCCGCTGCGTCAGGCCGAGATCGCCCGGCTGCGGGCCGAGGCTGGCGACACCCGGCGGGTCTGGATCACCCACAACCTCGGCGAGACCCTGCGCTTCCCCACCCCGCTCACCTGGGACATCGTGTGGCGGTTCATGTCCGGCGACGGCGGGTTCGGCCGCATGTACCAGGCCCTCGGCTACCAGCCCAGCGCCCGAGTGCGCAAGGAGGGGTTCCTGGAACTCATCGCGGGACGGATCTACGCCGACCCCGACCGTCTGGCCGCCCTGTTCTGGGCCGGGTTCCCGCTCATCTACGACCACGACGAGCTGGCCAAGGACAAGGCGCTGCTCGACTCGGCCCCCCGGAAATTCGACCCCGAGCGCACCGACCACACCTTCCTGCGCCGCCTGCCCGGAACCCTGGCCGCCATGATCAAGGCCAGCCGCCTCCAGAAGCGCGGACGGGCCCGGGCCAAGGTCCGGTACGAGCGCGAGATCCGTCCCGCCTTCGTGGCCTGGGTCGAGGCCGAGCGCCGGCGGGATCTCACCCGGCTCGAGCCGGAGCGGTTGCTCGGTGTCCTGCGCGACCGGATCCACAAGGTGCTCCACGAGTTCGCCCCGGAATCGCTGCTCCCCGGGTTCTTCGGCGGCCTCGCCTACGACCGCCTCCAGGCCCGGCTCGTCCAGCTCATGGGCGAGGAGGAAGGCGGCCCCTGGGCCCGCGAGCTCACCCGGGGGCTCGACGGCGACAGCACCGTCGAGCAGGACATCCGGCTGCACGAGGTCGCCGAGGGCGAATGCACCCTGACCGAGTTCCTGGCCGAGTACGGGCACCGGGCGGTGGGCGAGATGGAGCTCTCCGCCCCGCGCTGGCGCGAGGATCCCCGCTTTCTGGAGCAATCCCTGGCCCGGATCCGGAGTCACGATGGCCTGCACGCCCGCGAGTCCTTCCGGAACAACCAGGCGGCGCGGGTCATCGCCGAGTCCAAACTCCCCGAGGCCCTGGCCGCGTGGGGCGGCAGCAGCCTGCTCGAGGACATCCGGGCCGATCTCGAACTCGCCCAGGGCCTGCTTCCCTTCCGAGAGTCCGGAAAGCACGACCTCATGCTGGGCTATGAGCTGATTCGGGGCGCCATCGAGGCGCTCGACACCGCCTTCGGTCTGGCCGGCGACATCTATTTTCTGACCCTCGACGAGCTATCCCGCTTCGAGGCCGAGACCGAAACGCTGAAGAAGACGCTGGCCGAGCGGAAGGTGACCTGGCAGGCCGCCCAGCGGCTCGACCTGCCCGACGTGATTGACTCCCGCGACCTCGACCGGCTCGGGCTCCCGCCCGAGCTGGACCTCGACGCCGACGTGCTCGACGGCGCGGCGGTGGCGGCGGGCTCGGCCACCGGGACCGCCCGAGTCGTCCACAACCCGGCCGAGGCCGGGGATCTTGGCGCAGACTATGTGCTGGTCTGCCCTTCCACGGACCCCGGCTGGACGCCCCTCTTTACCGGGGCCCGCGCTCTGGTGGTGGAACGGGGCGGGGTGCTCAGCCACGGGGCCATCGTGGCCCGCGACTTCGGCATCCCCGCCGTGGTGGTGCCCCACGCCACCAAACTCATCCCGGACGGCCGCCCCATCCGCGTGGACGGACAGGCCGGGCGGGTGATTCTGCTGGACGACGAGTCTGTAGCTTCGCCCTCCGCAGGCGTAGCTACCCACGCCAAGGAGGTGACTTCCGCGGAAGTTGCCGCGCCTTCCGCGGACGCAGCTACGGGAGAGGACGCCGCGACGAGGGAGACCCGCGATGCTTGAGCGCATCAACGACGGCATCGTGGGCCTGATGGACCATGTGCTGGGCTGGATGCTGATCCTGCCCGCGGATCTCCAGATCCTCATCGTGGCCGTTGGCACGGGCGCCATCCTCACGTTCGCCCGGCTCTTCACCACCGACCAGGATCTCCTGCGACGGGTGGCGGCGGACAAGAAGCGGCTCAAGGAGCTGCTCCGCGAGGCCAAGGCCCGGAGCGACAAGGAGGCCAAGCGACGCCATCAGCAGACCATGGCCCAGGTCGCCATGAAGAGCATGAGGGGCGAGGGCAAGCCGCTGCTTCTGGCCCTGCTTCCCATCCTGCTTCTCGCCACCTGGGCCTTCCGGCGCCTCGAGTTTCATCCCCCCGCGGAGGACGAGGTGGTGGGCTTTGTGCTCTACACGCCCCTGTCCGTGGTAGGCCAGCCGGTGCACCTGGTGGTGCCCGAGGAGGTGCGGGGCGACGGCGGCGGCTGGGTGCGGGTGGTCGAGCCCGATCCCGCCCCGGACGGCACGGTCATCAACGGCATCGCGGTCTGGCCCATCCGGGCCGTCGAGGGCGAGCACCGGCTGGTGGCCCGCACCCGCGGCGACTCGTTCGAGCACCCCTACGAAGCGGGCCGGCGCACCTATGGCCCGCCCCTCATCTTCCACGACCTTGAGCTGGGGTGGGTCACCGAGCTGCGCATGCGCCCGGTGCGGTTTCTCCGCATCGTTCCCGGCATCCCCTTCCTGTTCATGCCTCCGTGGATGGTGGCCTACCTCCTCCTCGCCATCCCGTCGGTGCTCCTGATCCGCAAGGTCTTCCGGATCCACTGACCCGCCCTCCGCCCGTCCAGACCTTGGACGGTCTCGTCCAGGCCTTGGACACGTAAATGCACGATCGTGGCTTTACGTGTCCAGGTACGCGGGCCGCCGCCCTTTACAGTCCACCTTCGCCGCCTCTAGGGTGGCGGCATGAAACCTCGCTCTGCCGCCCCGTCCGAGGGCGATGCGTCGCGTGACGCGATCCCCAAGGCGGGAGATTCGCCGGCCGCGTGGCCACCCCGAGGCCGCGGGTCAGGCGGGCTGGGGTTCCTCCTCGTGCTGGTGGCGGCGGGGATCCAGCTCGCCATGCTGCCCGCCGCCCTCTATCCCGGCGACAATGCCGCCCCCCGGGCCGAGGCGGTGTCGTGGCTGCGCACGGGCCGATTCGGCATCCCCTTCTCCGCCCGCGACGAGCTGGGCCAGATGGTGGAACGGCGGGGCCAGTTCGTCTACGAGAACGAGGCTCGACAGCGCTTCTTCTCCCGCTATGGGTTCGGGCATGTGCTTCTCCATGTGCCGCCGGTGTGGCTGACCCGCCTCGCCGACGGCCCGGAGGCGGGCGACCTCCTCCTGCCCGGTCCCTCTTTCCCCTTCCTGCTCATGCTCTACCACGTGCTGTTCAAGATGGTGGCGGTCGGGTACCTCTACGCGGCCCTGCGCCGGCTGGCCCGCCCCGTCGCCGCCGCCGTCGCCGCCCTGCTCCTCGCCTACGCCACCTACCTCTGGCACTACCTGTGGGCGCCCGCCCTCGAGGTGCAGCAGATCCCCGTCTTTCTCGGCTTCGTGTTTCACACCCTCGCGTTTCTGGAGCGTGCCGCGGACACCCCACTTGACACCCTCCCCCGGGCGGCCTGGCGTCACCTGACCGCCGCCGCCGTGTGGGCGGGGATTCTGGTCACCCTCAAGCTCCTCTATGCGATCGGGTTCGTGGCCCTCGGCCTGGCCCTGCTCGCGGCGGGACCGTCCGGGGCCGGGTTCCGGGAGCGTCTGCGTCGGATCCTCCGGGCCTGGCGGCCGCTGCTGCTGCGCCTTGGCCTGCCCGTGGCCGGGTTCGTTCTGCTGGTGACCCTCGTCCACCTTCACCGCTTCGGGGGCATCCTGCGCACGGGCTACGATCAGTGGCTCCTGGAGGACGGAACCCGGGCCGACGCGTTCTCGCCGCGCCACCTGCCCGCCGCCTGGGCCTACTTTCTGGCCCGGCCCGGGAACGGCAACATCTGGCTGCACATGCCCGTGCTCCCGTTCGCCCTTATCGGCTGGCCCGCCCTGATCCGGCGTCACCGGGTGGCCGCTACCTTTCTGGGGTCGTTCGCGCTCCTGCTCTTCCTCGCCGTGAGCGCCTACTCCCAATACCCGGGCGAATGGTGCTACGGCCCCCGGCTCATCCTGCCCGCCCTCCTCGCCGCCTCCCTGCCCCTGGCCATCCTCCTCGACCGCGTGTTCGCCCGCCCCCGGGAACTACGGTCGCTGGGACTGGCGGCCGTCCTGGCCGCCGTGGCTCTGGCCTCGGTCCGGGCCCAGCGGACCGTGAACCGCCTCCACTACTTTGCCTACCAGTACACCGAGGCGCTGTTCCGCCCGCTCGGCCGGCCCGAAATCGATGCCTGGTTCGACGCCATCCCCCACCGCGCCGCCGCCCACCGGGCCTTTCTGCGACTCGCCGAA
>PXDE01000024.1 GCA_003566475.1 PVC group bacterium
ATCCCACCTGCCCCGGTGCAGGAACCGGGGACGCACGCCGGCCGCCTCCAGGCGATCCGCGACAGGATGGCGTTCGCGCAGGAAGCACACGCTTAGGTCCACGCCGGCCCGGGTCAGCCGGGGCAGCACCTGGAGGAAATAGGTGGTGGCGCCGTGGACCCGGCCCTCGGCATGCCCCAGATGATCGCTGAGGAACAGAACGCGGAGCGGGTCCGGAGGACGGGGGGACGCGGTCATGGACGGTGACGATGCCCGACCGGGGAGGCTCTGGCAAGGAAGTCGGATGAAGGGGTCAGGCTGTCATGTTTGCAGAACTCTGCAACCATTGCAGCCTGACCCCTTCGGGTTGGGCTTGGATTGGCGGTAGGGGTGACCTAGGCTGGCCCGATGTCTGCGACGGACGGGGAGCGCCTTGAGATCCACTGGCTTCCGCTGACCCGCGAGCCGGAGTACCTGGCCCGGGTGGAGGCGGCCATGGGGGAGTGGGGGGTGGATGCGGTCCACCTCTCGCACCGGTTGTGCCATGTCGCGGACAGCCTGATCGACGACCCGGAACGGGCGGAGACCATACGCGGGTGGACCCACCGGTTCCGGGACGCCGGCGCGAAGGTGTGGCTGTGGACGCATGAGGTGCACGCGCCGCCGCCGGAGTTCGTCCGCGAGGGACGGCTGGACACGGACGAACCGGGGCTCTACGAGCATCTGGCTCAGAAGTACCGCCATGTGTTCGACGCGGTCGCGCCGGAGGTGGACGGCGTGGTGCTGACCTTCGCGGAGACCCAGTTCCCGGTCTATCAGGCGTCGCGGATCCGCAGCGCCCAGTCCCCGCCCGCCCGGGTGGCCGCCCTGGTGTCGGTGATGCGAAACGCCTGTATCGCCCAGGGCCGTCGACTGGCCGTGCGCGACTTCGTGTACCGGCGCGACGAAGTCGAGGCCATGCGCGAGGCCATCGACGGCACCTATGCGGATGTGGCCGTCATGTCGAAGTGCGTGCCCCACGACTGGCATCCGTACTACCCGGCCAATCCCCTGGTCGGGGCCTGGCCGGGGCGCGAGCAATGGATCGAGCACGACCTCGGGCACGAGTACGAGGGCCAGCATCTGTATCCCTTCGCCGATCTCCGAACCCTCTGGACCCGGCTGGAGCATGGCCGAGGCCACGGGGCCCGCGCCGTCTGCCTGCGGCTGGACCGCTACCATGGCGACTGCGGACAGTCCGCCCTCGACACGCCGTGGGGCCGGCTGGAGCTGACCGCCGCGCACCGGTTCGCCCGCGAGCCGGGCGTCGAGCTGGATCAGGTCTGGAAGGACTGGGAGGCGACGCAGTTTCCGGGCGCGCGGCGGCTGACCGAAGTCGCCACCGCCGCCGCCATGAAGTTCCTGTTCCCCATGCGGATGTGGCTGGCCGACCACAGCCGGCTGCCGAGCTACGCGTACGCGGTCTCGCACCTCAACGACGGCAACGCGGACCGGCTCCACACCTGGACCGGCGCGGATCGCGACCGCGAGACCGACGACCTGTTCCGCCGCATGCCGCCCTCGTGGCTGGCCCAGCTTCTGGCCGAAGGCGACGAGGCCCGGGCCCTGGCCCAGCGCTGCGTGGAGACGGTGAACGACACCGACGACCTCGGACCCGACGCGGCGGCCTGGACCCTGGGCGTGGAACGGCTGGCCATCTGGGCCGACCTCTTCCACGCCTACCGCGAGGCCTTCTTCCGGCTGCGGTTCGCCGACCTCCAGCCCGGGGTCAGCCGGGTGCGCGAGATCGAGCTGGCGGTGGACCGGCTGGAGCAGACCATCCGCGCCCACCGCCCCCGGCTGGCCGACCAGCAGACGGAGTCCGGACCGTCGGCGCTGACCCGGGGCCCGCCGCATGAGCTCATCGATGACTTCCGCCGTCGGATCGGAGCCTTGGTGTGACCTCCCTCAACCCCAGGCGAGAAGACGATGGGGCTTCCCCAGGCTCGAGGTCCGGTGCATCGGCAGATTCCCCGCCATCCGGCACTCCAATACTGGGTCCGCTCATGTGGCCCGTACTCCGACGCCGGCTCCCCCTTCTGGCTCTTCCCCTTGGCCTGATCCTCGTGGGGCTGGTCTGGGACTGGATGGGCGTGGTCGCGGCCGGCATCCTGGGCATGGCCGGGCTCATCGTGGGAATCGCCGCCGAGCTGAGCGACCTTGAAGGCCGGGAACAGCGGAAGGCGGGCGTGCCTCCCTATCGTCCGGCACCCGGCAGCCCCATGGATGTCAGCGACATCGAGAGGGCCAATCCGGGCATGGTGGACTCCCGGACCCAAGACAACACGCCGGCCCCCGACGGGTAGGTGACGTCAGCAGGCCGCAGGCGCGACGGCGCCGGGTCAGGGCCGCTCGAACTCGTGCCGGACGATGACCTCGTTCTCGTGGTTGCGTCCGGTCCAGACCACGCGGACCCCTTGCTCGCCCCGGTCCTCGATCTCCATGAGGCCGAACTGGCCCCGGCCCGGGAAGGTGCCATGGCTGTAGGGGCCTCCCTTGACCGAGCCCCGACGGTCCAGCGCGGCGGCCACGAAGATGGGGATGGGCGCGCCTCCGCCGTCGGCGTAGTCGCTGTTCGTCCCGTCGTCGATGGCCAGCATGTGGGCGTCGCCGGCCAGGATCACCACATTGCCGATCCGGTTCTCCTTGAGGAAGTCCGCGATTTCCCGGCGCTCCTCGACATAGCCGCCCCAATGGTCGGCCCCGCGCCGAGGCTCGGCGGTCCAGGGCACGGTGCTGATCCAGACGGTCAGCGGCCGGTCGCGGTGCTGGAGGAGCTGGCGCTTGAGCCATAGCTTCTGCTCGGCCCCCAGCATGGACGGGTTCTCCTGCCGCGCGGGATCGCGGGCGGAGCGGAGGTCGGTCATCACGAACCGTATCCGCCCCAGGTCCCAGGCCTGGGCGACAGGATCGTCGCCTCCGGCGAAGGCCAGGGGGTAGTGGGGCACGAACTGCCGGTAGGCGAGCAGGGCGGCCGGGCGGCCGGGCGAGGTCCGGTCCGAATTGTTGGGCCCGTAGTCGTGGTCGTCCCACATGTAGGCGATGGGGACGTGGCTGTAGAGCGCCTGCTGGGAGGGCGAGGTCAGCACCCGGCGGAAGGCTGCCTGGAACCGGCCGGGCTCGTTCCGCCGGATGTCCTCGTAGTGGAGGTCGCCGGTATGGATGAACAGATCCGGATCCCGTTCCCGGATGGTCCGGAACACCGGATGGTTGGAGCCGGTGCTGGCGCAGGCTGCGAACGCCACCCGGATGGTCTCCGGACGGAGCTCGAAGGTGCGGAAGGAACCCTGGGCCTCCTCCGGCGCCTCCTGTTCGGCCGCCGCCGCGAACCAGTAGCGGGTGCCGGGGCGCAGAGCGCCCAGATCGGCCACGGCGGTGCGAGGCGACGGGTCGCCCCGCACGCTGCTCATGCTCGTCCGACGGGCCTCGGACAGATCAGGCTGGGTGCTGTACACGAGGTCGAGTGCCTCCGATCCATCGGGAAGCCCCACCACCACGCGGGCGGTGGTGGGGGTGACCGCCCCCGTCCAGGCCCATTCGATGTCCGCCGCCGCCGCGGGCCCGAGGCCCGCGGCCAGCAGCAGCGCCGCCATCAGCCTCCTGCGGCCGTCAGGCAATAGGAACCTCCCGGCCCGCCTCGGCGGATGCGTAGATGGCGTCGATCATCTTCTGAATCATAAGGCCGTCCTCGGCCGGTGCCTCGTTGGGGCGGCCGTGAAGGGCGGTGTCCACAAACGCCCGCATCTTCCTCTCGAATGGATCGACCTTGGGCAGGAAGGCGGGGGTCTTGTCCACCATGTAGCCGTCCTCGTCGCAGCGCACGGTGCCGGTCTCGAAGTCCGCGCCGCCCCTGGTCCCCATGAAGTCAAAGGTCCAGCACTCCTTGACGTGGGCGGCGAAGCTGGCCTGGACGTTCATCACCGCCCCGTTCTCGAACCGGATCTGGCCCACCGCGAGGTCCTCCACCGTGTACGATTCGTGGTCCCAGTTGGGCCAGGAACAGGCCACGTCGGAGGGACGATTGCCGATGTACTGCCAGATCTGGCCGCTGGCCGAGACCGGACGCGGGGCGCCCATCACGTAGTGGGCCATCTCCATCACATGCACCCCGATGTCGATCAGGGGGCCGCCGCCCTGGAGATCCTTGCGCCCGAACACGCCCCAGTTGGGGATGCCGCGACGGCGGAGGGCGGCCACGTTCATGACCAGGATGTCGCCGAAGCGGCCCTGCTTGGCCAGGTGGTGGATGAACTGGGTCTTGGGGTTGTACCGCCACTGGAAGGCGATCACGAACTGCTTCCGCGCCTGGTGGGCGGCCTCGACCATGCGCCGCCCCTCCTCGGCGTTCATGGCCAGGGGCTTCTCGACCAGAACGTGGCACCCGGCCTCGAGGGCGGCGATGGCGTTCTCGCAGTGCAGACCGTTGGGGGTGCACACGGTCACCGCGTCCAGCTCCTCGGTGGCCAGCATCTTCTGGTAGTCGGCGTAGGTGCGGGCCACGCCGTACTCGTCGGTGGCCTTCGTCAGGTTGGCCTCCGAAATGTCCGCCGCCGCCACCAGCTCCACGTCCGGGTAGGTCTTGAGGTGTTTCATCTGGGTGCGGGCGATTCCGCCCGCGCCGATCACGCCCATCCGCAGCTTCTTCTCGGCCATGTCCGCTTTCGCTCCTGGGTTGGTTCCGCGCCGGCACGGCGCGGTCAAGGCCCCCCATCCATACACAGAACCGGCCCGGGGGCAATCCCGGCCCGCCCGGCCAAGTCCACCCGCGGTACGGCGGCAGGGAACCCCCGCCTCGCTGGGTCCGCAAACCAGATGTCCGATCGGACATCTGGTTTGACGCAAGGGTGGGGCGTGCGCTGGCTCAGGTGCCCGTTCGGGCTGTGACGTTGCGCGAGTCTGGGGGCCAGGATGCGTGTCCGTCATCGGAGGTTTGCGTGCGGATGGGGGGCGCTCTGGAACGCGGTTTCCTCCGGAAGGCGGGCGTGGTACAACCCCCGGCATGAAACCCTCCGATCTCCGAGGCATCCTCGGCTACACCACCCGGTTTCGCGACCAGACCTTCGTGCTGGCCGTGGACAGCGCGGTGCTGGCCGGCGACCAGGCGGGAGCCCTGCTCACGGACCTCTCGGTCCTGCGCAGCCTCAACATCCGGCTGGTGCTGGGGTTCGGGATCAGCCGGTTTCTGCGCGACCTCGCCGGGCGGCTCGGGCTGAGCATCTCTGACGACCAGGGGATGGGGGTGACCGACGCCGACACCCTGGCCACGGCCGTGCTGGCGGCGGGCCAGGTCGGCAACCGCCTGCTCGAGGGGCTCAGCGCCAGCGACCTCCCCGCCGCCGTCACCAACGCCCTGGTGGCCCACCCGGCGGGCATCCTGTCCGGAACCGACCACGAATGGACGGGCCGGGTCGAGCGGGTGGACCATGGGCTGCTGGCCGACCTGCTGGGCCGGGGGGTGATCCCCCTCCTGCCCCCGGTGGCCTACGATGGGGCGGGGCGGACCTACCGGGTGAATTCCGACCAGGCTGCCCTCGCCGTGGCCACAGCCCTGAAGGCGGCCAAGCTGATCTACATCACCACCTCGCGCGGGGTGCGTGGCGCGGGCACCCTCAGCGGGCAGTTCTCGGTCGAGGAGGCGACGGCCTATCTCGCCCGCCACCGGAGCGAGCTGGCGCCCGACCTCGTCTCCAAGCTCGACCATGGCCTGCGGGCCTGCCGGGGCGGAGTGGCCCGGGCCCACATCATCAACGGCCTCGAGCCCAACGCCCTGCTCGACGAGATCTTCTCCAACGAGGGTGTGGGCACCATGATCTACGCCAACGAGTACATGGCCATCCGCAAGGCCCGGCCCCGCGACCTTCCCGCCCTCCAGCGGCTGATCGGCGAGTCCGCCGAACTGGAGCAGATCCTGCCCCGGGGACGGGAGGATCTGGCCGCCCGGATGGCCGACTTCTTTGTCTACGAGATCGACCGCAACCTCGTGGGCTGCGTGGGCCTGCGCCGCTACCCGGACGAGGCCGACGGCGTGGCCGAGCTGGAATGCCTGGTGGTGGCCTCCGCCCATGAGAATCAGGGCATCGGGCGGCGGCTGATGCAGTTCGTGGAGAACGCCGCCCGAGAGCAGGGCCACAAGTCCCTTCTCGCCCTGTCCACCCAGGCGTTCGCCTTCTTCCTTCAGAAGGGCGGATTCCGCGAGGGGACGGTTTCCGATCTCCCGCCCTCCCGGCGCGAGGCCTACGAGGCCAGCCAGCGCCGGTCGCGGATTCTCGTCAGGGATCTGGGGTAGGCTCGGCGTCGCGGGCAGGCTGAACGCTTCCGTCTTCGCCCGCCCTGCGTGCCAGCCCTTGCCTCGGATCCGGGCCGATTCTCGGTGGCTGTCAAATCGACGGCGGCTGCGGGTAGAGTAGGGAAAGGGCACCTTGTACCCCCGGAGCCACGCCCATGTCCGAACCGACCGACCGCACGGATGGAGATCTTCTGGACGCCTTCGCCGCCGAAGGCCGC
>PXDE01000148.1 GCA_003566475.1 PVC group bacterium
CCGCGCTGATCCTGGCGGACTCCCTGGCCTCGCAACGGCCGGACGACGCAACGGTGAGCCGGTGGATCGAACTCCTGCGGACGGCCGACCACGACCGGGCTCCATACGCGGAGGCGGTGCGGGCGGAAGCAGCGGCCAACCTGGTCATGGACGGGTACCCGTGGACCTACTTCCCACTGGATTCCGACCGTTGGCCCGAACTCTTCGGTGATAGACCATGGGCCAGGCTACTCCTTGGCCTAAGTCGGGTCCGGGGAAGCACGCCGAAGGCCACATCGCGGAACCACGGCCAATTGTGGCTTGAGCTGGCTGCTATGGCCGACCGGTTTCAGCATCCGGACGAAATAACGGACTGGCTGCATGACCGTGGCGGTGAAATGGACTGGCCGCTGACGGTGATCCTCGCCGAAGATCCGATCGGCCTCCTGATGGCCAGCTTTCCCCTCATGGAGGTGATGGAAACGGCCGAGAGCGACTGGATCAACCGGAAGGCGCTGTGGGCCGCCATCCTCGGCATGGCCGCCTACCGCTATCGGCTGGCTACCGGGCGGCCTCCGCAGTTCGCCGACGAGCTCGACCCCTACCTGGGCGGGATTCCGACCAGCGAGATGATGCGCGACCTGCGGCTGGCCATCGGGGACGCGACCGACGACTCGTGGACGGTGGAATCGATCCGACGGCACCCCTTCCGACTCGGCGACCCGGAGGACCGAAGCTGGACGTTCAGGCTGCCCCCGTGACGGGGAGGGGGCTTCGCACGGACGCGGCGGGCCGATCCCGATGGCCAGCGCGTGTCCAGGCCTTGGACGCTTTCGTCCAGACCTTGGACGGATCCGTTCCGCCTCCGCTCCGCTGCGGCGAACGAGGCCAGGGGGTGGAGGCAGGTCGGCGACCGGGCGCACGCTGACCCATGTCCGCCCACGATCGTCGCCTCACACCGTCCTGCGGATGACCTATGTGAGCCCACGATCGTGGACGGACACCGTCCTGGGGAAAAACCATGTGAGGCCACGATCGTGGGCGGACATAGGCCTGCGACGCGCTCCCTCCCGGCAATCGGAGCCCGTATCGTCTACGCCCGGACCGGGGACGAGCCCGGCCGGTTGCCGGTCCTGCGCCCGAGGCGGGCGCCGGCCAGGAGGACGAGGAGCAGCCCGGCCATGACCCAGGATCCGGTCCCGGCCTCGTGGCTGGACAGGGGAGGCGGCATGTCAACATCGGCGGCCCCGAACATCCAGTCCATCGTCGTCCCGGCCGCGATGGCGAGCGCGGCGATGGTGAGAACATAGACGGCGGCGGTGCGGCGGCCGAGCTGGCTGGCCAGGGCGGTGACGGTGGCCGCGTTGACCCCCGGCCCGCCGATGAGCAGGACGAGGGCGGTTCCCGGCGAGACTCCGGCATGGACCAGGGCCGCCGCCACCGGGACCGACGCGGTGGAACAAACGTACACCGGCATGGACACCGCGAGGACCAGGAGCTTGCCGCCCAGGCCGCCCGGGAAGTGCGTGCTCACCAGATCCTCTGGAAGCAGGCCCCGGATCGCGCCCGCCACCACCAGCCCCAGCAGCAGGGGGTCGGCCAGGGTTCCGGGAAGCTGAATGAATGCCGTCCGCAGCGCGCGACGCCAGGCCGGATGCTCCGGCGCGGGTTCTCGCGAACACTCGGTTCCCGCGTCGCCCGGATCCGGATCGGGGATCAGCCTCCCCACCAGAAACCCGCCGACCACTCCCGAGATCAGCGCGGCCACCGGCGTGAACAGGGCGAAGGCGAGGCCGAGCATGCCCAGCTTGACCAGGAATCCATCCACGCCGGTCTGAGGCGTGGAGATCAGAAACGAGGCCACCGCCCCGCGGCTGGCCCCCTGCCGCCGAAGCGACATGGCCACGGGGATGACTCCGCAGGAGCAGAGGGGCAGGGGAATCCCGAACAGGGCGGCCTTCCAGACACCGGCCCGGCGACCCCGGCCCAGATGCCGGCGAACCACGGCCTGCGTCAGTACCAGCGAGACCACTCCGGCCACCGCGAACCCAAGAAGGAGGTAGGGCGCCATGGCCAGTAGGGTGTCGAGCACGCCCTCGGCGACACGTCCGAGGCCGGACGTCCACGATCCACTCATGGGATGCCCCGAGTCGGCCGGATGCCGAGGGTGCCGATGGCCATGGGACGGCGTTCACGCATGGCGGGAATATGGCGCGAGGGGAGGCGCGCGTCGAACCCAGAGCCGCCAGCTTGACGTCCATACATACCGCATATCGCATATACATTGACCCATGTGAACTTCCAGTGGGGTCCCCGCAAGAACGCCGCGGACATCGACACGGGCGACCTCCCTGAGCTTGGCCCGGCCTTCTTTCGCCGGGCCCGGATCCGGCGTCCGCCTGGCAAGCAGGCGGTGTCGCTCCGGGTCGACCGGGACGTCCTGGCCTGGTTCAAGGACCAGGGGCCCGGCTACCAGACTCGGATGAACGCCGCGCTCCGCGAGTACGCCGCCCAGCGCCGCCGGTAGGGTGGAGGGGCCGTGACGGCCGGGGGACGGGGCCACGCGGACATTGGCGGCGTGGCTCCGCATTCCTTGCGGTGTCTCTGGGGCCTGGACCGGGGAGAGCGGAAGGAATCCGCTTCTACGGAGGCCGCGGGGCCCCGGCTTGCGCTTCGCGCGGTTCGGGTACGGCTCGTTGTCGTACTCGTGGCGTCCACCGGCTGGCGCCGGCGGCTACGGGGTGGCGTGCCGCCCTGCGGCACTAGGGGGTGGCCGCCGCGCTCCGACGGCCCTGGGTGTAGCTGACTTCGACGCCGAGGTCGGCCGGGCTGGCGAGCTGCCAGGTGTCCCAGGATCGGACAGGGAGGAGGATGTCGGGGGCGTCGGTGGTCAGGTGGTGTAGCGTCCAGCCGTCCGGGGGATCGGGAAGGGGGTCGCCGCCGGCCTGGCGGGTCTCGGCCTCGTTGAGCCAGCGGGCGGCGGTCTCCCAGCCGGCGGCCAGGGTGGCGGCCCGGCGCTGCTGCCCGATGGCGGCGAGCACGATCCCGCCCGCGACGGCCAGGATGGTCAGGGCGGCCAGGGCCTCGACATAGGTGAACCCCCGCCGCCGGCCGCCGCGAGGGGCCGGATCGGAGGCGCCCGCGAAAGGTCTAGTTTCTAGGTCTGACCCTCTCTGCATCAGGATGGCGGATCGAGGCTCGAGATCTCGGCGTCCTCGCCGGTGCCTCCGGGCTGGCCGTCACGGCCGTAGCTGACGATCTCGTAGGGGGCCCCGTCGCGGCCGGGGACAAAGTAGAGGTAGGGGTTGCCCCAGGGGTCGAGGGGAATCTCGCGGGCGTCGAGGTAGCCGCCTTCGGGATAAGTGCGGGGGATGGGCGGACGGGTGGGCGGGCGCACCAGCGCCTCGAGACCCTGGTCCTGGGTGGGGATCGCCCCATGGTCGAGACGGTAGGCCTTCACCGCGTCGTCAAGCACCCGGATCTGGAGGCGGGCCCCAGTGACCCGGGCCCGGCCGGCCTGGCCGACCAGGTTCAGCGTGACCACCCCGGCCAGGATGGACAGGATGACCAGCACCACCAGCACCTCCACAAGGGTGAAGGCGCGGCGGAGGCGGTCAGGCCGGCGCGGGCTGGCGCCGCGGTCCGCCGGGGGCATCGAGTCGGGTGTCATTCTCCTGCTCTCCGAATTTCATGGATACGAGTTTGGAGACCCCCCGCTCCTCCATGGTCACCCCGTAGAGCAGGTCCGCCGCGGCGATGGTCTGCCGGTTGTGGGTGACCACTACGAACTGGGTGGTCTTCAGGAATCCCTTCAACATATCCACAAACCGCCCGATGTTCGAGTCGTCAAGGGCGGCGTCGAGCTCGTCGAGCAGGCAGAACGGGCTGGGCTTGACCATGTAGAGGGCGAACAGGAGGGCGACGGCGGTCATGGTCCGCTCGCCGCCGGAGAGCAGGCTGATGGACTCGAGCTTCTTGCCCGGCGGCTTGGCGATGATCTCGATGCCCGACTCCAGGGCGTCCTCCTCGTCGACCAGCACGAGCTGGGCCTCGCCGCCGTGGAACAGGGTCCGGAACAGCTCCTTGAAGCGCTCGTTGACCTGCTCGAAGGTGGCCAGGAACAGCTCGCGGGAGGTCCGGTTGATCTGCCGGATGAGGTCGAGGAGCTGGGTGCGGGCGGTGGTGAGATCCTCCTGCTGCTGGGTGAGGAAGGCGTGGCGCTCCTCCAGCTCCTGGTACTCGTCGATGGCCACGAGGTTGACCGGGCCCATGGCCTCGATCCGGGCCCGCAGCTCGGCGGCCTCGGCCTCGACGGCGTCGCGCGGGGGCGGCGGCTCGCCCTCGGCGGCGGGGGAGGCCGCGCCGAGCACGTCCTCCTCGGGCACGCGGTGGTCCTCCATCACCCGCTCCAGCAGGTTGGCCCGGCGCATGCGGGTCTCGGCCAGCTCGATGTCGAGCTGGTTGCGGGTCTCCTGGATCTGCTCCAGTCCGCCGCGCCGGGTCTCCAGGTCCTGCTCGCCCTGCTGGAGCCGGGCCTGCTGGTGCTGCCGGGCCGTCCGGACCTCGGCCAGCCGATCCTGGGTTTCCGCGCCGGCGGCCTCGGCCCCGGGCAGATCGGCCTCGGCCCGGGCGATGGCCGCCTCGGCCTCGCGGATCCGTTGCTCGGATTCGTGGACCAGGCCGATCCGCTCCTCGCGCCGCCGGGCCGCCGCCTGGATCCGTGCCTGGAGGTGCTGGATCTCGGCCCGGGCCATGCGGGTCTGCTGGGTGGCCTCGGACAGGGCCATCCGGGCGTCCATGACCTGGTTCTGCGCCTCGGCGCGCCGGGCCTCGAGATCCTCCACGGCCTGGGTGCCGGTCCGGATGGCCTCCAGGATGCCGGCCAGATCCTCCTTGGCGGATTCGATCTCGCTCTGGACCTGGGTGTGCCGCTCCTCGCCCTGACCGCTCCGGGCGGCGGCCTGCCCGAGCTCGGACGCGATCACCCCCAGCCGGTTCTCGGACTGGGCCACCTGCTGACGGATGCCCCGCAGCTCGCCCGCGACCTCGCCCGCCTCCATCCGAAGCTGGGCCAGGGCGTCCTGGGTGGCGCGGATCCGCTCGCGCAGGGCGGCCCGGTCGGACTGCCGGGCCTCGACGCGGGCCTCGATCCGGGCCTGCTCGGCCTCGAGGGCGGCCCGCTCCTTCTGCAGGGCGTCGCGCCGCTGGCGCCGGGCCAGGGGATCGGTCTCCAGCGACCCGTCCGGCGCATGGATCTCCAGCATCCAGCGGGGGCGGTGGACCACCCCGTCGCGGGTGACCAGCACCCGGTCCTCGGGAAGCCCGGCCAGCGTCTCCGCGCCGCCGACCACCACCGGTCCGACCAGCCGCGCGACCAGGCCCGCCCAGCCTTCCGGAAGTTCGAGGTGGTCGATCAGCCGCTCCGTGCCGGGCACGGGCGGGAGGGCGGCCTCCGGCGCCACTCCCGCCGCCGCCAGCCGGGCCGCGCCGGCGCTGGCCTCGGCCAGGGCCTGCCCCGCCCGGGCCAGGGCGTCCGCCGAGTCCACCACCAGAAGGTCCTGCCAGGTCCGGAGCACCGCCTGGAAGGCGGCCTCGTACCCGGGCCGGGCACGCACCCGGGACACCAGCGGACCCAGGAACTCCGGCTCGGACAGTCCGAACGCGGCGGGTCGGTCCATTAGGGCCTTGGCCCCGCGGCCGTATCCCCCGCGCTCCTCGTCCCACCGGTCGATGAGCCCGATCTCCGTGAGCAGCCCGGCCCGCCGGGAGGCCAGGGCCTGGAGTTCCGCCTGCAGGCTCCCCGTGTCCTGTTCGGCGGATCCCGCCTCCTCCTGCAGGGCCTCGATCTCCTGGGTCCGCGCGGTCAGGGCCTGATTGACCTCGGTCTCGCGGGCCGCCGCCTCCTCCTCGCGACGCCGGGCCTGGACCAGGGCCTGCTGGTGCTCGGTCTGTTCGGTGAGCAGCCGGTCGTGGCGGACCTGGTCCTGCATCCGCTGGGCCTGGATCTGCATGATCTGGTTGTTCAGCCGGGCGAGCAGCCGGTCGGCCTCCATCTGCCGGTTCCGGGCGG
This sequence comes from PVC group bacterium, assembly GCA_003566475.1. Lineage (GTDB taxonomy): Bacteria > Verrucomicrobiota > Kiritimatiellia > SS1-B-03-39 > PXDE01 > PXDE01. The sequence goes on from PXDE01000148.1 coordinate 6,050, forward strand.
CCTGGAGCGCCCGCTGCTGGTCGCGCAGGGCGCCTTCGCGGTCGGCCAGGGCCTGCTGGAGGGCTTCGGCCCGGGTCCGGGCCTCCCCCTCGTGGGCCTCGAACTCGGCCAGACGGGCCTCGAGATCCTGTCGCCGCGCCTCGTCGCGGGAACGCTCGGCGTCGGCCTCCTCGGCGTCGCGGGCCCCGCGCTCGGCCTGCCCGTGCAGGTCGCGCAGCGCCTCCCGGCTCCATTCCGCCTGCCGCCGCAGCTCGGCCACCCGGCCCTGGCGCTCGAGGTGCTGCTCCATGGCCTGCTCGATGGCGTGCTCGGTCTCGGCCACCTCGTGGCGCAGGGCCTCCACGGCGGCGGTGGCCTCGCGGATCGCCTGGCGGGCCGCCTCCTCCTGCTCGTGGGCGGAGATGCGGCGGCGCTCGAGCCGCTC